>CAIVOR010000279.1 GCA_903907615.1 uncultured Microbacteriaceae bacterium
CTATTGCGCCGATGGGTGTCGAGCAGTCCTCGAACAGCAACACTGCCGTCGTCGTCGTGGAGTGAGCCAAGCAATCGCGTCATGGCCATCATGGCGTCGGGCACAGCTCCGCCGAATAACCCCGAATGAACGGGATGATCCAGCGTGGTTACCGTTACCGCGAGAGTGGCCGTTCCTCGCAGGCTCGTGGTGAGCGCCGGGATTTCCGTGCTCCAGTTTGCCGAATCCGCAACGATGATGATGTCGCTCTCCAGTGTCGCGCGATGCGCCTCGAGGAGATTCGAGAACGACGGTGAGCCGTACTCCTCTTCGCCCTCCACGAAGACCACGATTCCGACATCGGGGTCCGGTCGCAGGTAAGCCAAGGCCCGTAACGCGCCCACGTGGGACATTACGCCGGCCTTGTCGTCCGCAACCCCCCGGCCAAAGGCGCGGTCACCCTGACGCGTCACCACAAAGGGATCGGTGTGCCACGCGGCCTCATCGCCCGATGGTTGCACATCGTGGTGGGCATAGAGCATCACTGTCGGCGCTCCTGCCCGAGAAGGGCGGCGGGCAATCACGGCTGGCTGACCCTGTTCGGAGCCGTCAGCTACGGGAGCCGAGACGATCTCGACAGTCTCAAAGAGGCCGGTTCCCTCGAGCAACTTTGCGGTGAAGCTCGCGCTCGCCTGCACGTGTGCCGCGTCGTGAGAAGGCCACGATACGGACGGTATGGCGACAAGGGAGGTCAATTCGTCGAGCAGAGTATCCTGCAACGTCGAAACAACTTCATCCGCATTCTCAGGGTAATTGTCTGGGGCAACAAAGGGCATGACGCTAATCTTAGGTTTGGTCACTGCTAAATCACGTGAGGAAGCCCTTGTCGAAAAACAACGTCGAACCCAGTTCCGAGGCAACACCCGTATCTCCCGGAGGTAAGGGTCACGCAACGCCGACCCGCAAGGAGCGGGAGGCGGCCAATCGTCGCCCCCTGGTTCCCGCAGATCGCGCTGAAGCGCGGAAACAGGCCCGCGTGCAAATGAGCGAACAGCGTGAGCGCGCACGAGTCGGCATGGCCGCCGGTGATGAGCGTTACCTGCCGGTTCGCGACCGGGGAAATCAGAAGCGTTACGTGCGCGACTACGTCGATGCTCGTTACAGCGTGGGCGAACTGACAATCCCCTTCATGGTGCTGGTCATTCTGACGTCCTTCTACCAGCCACTCATGGAGATTGGCGTCTACGTGATGTGGACGTTCCTCTTCGTCGTCATCATCGACTGCAGCGTGATGACCTTCCTGATTCGTCGCCATCTTCGGACAAAATTCGGTTCGTCCGAGCGGGGTGTCTCGTGGTACGCGTCAATGCGGGCAATCCAACTGCGCCCGATGCGCATGCCAAAGCCGCTGGTCCGCCGCCGTCAGTACCCGAGCTAAAGCGCCTTGTTCAACGACCGGGTGATGCCTCGCGCCCACCCGGGACCCGCGTACACGAAACCCGTGTAACCCTGCACGAGGTCTGCGCCCGCGGCCAAGCGTTCATTAACGTGCTCTGCCGTTTCAACGCCGCCCACGGAGATCAGGGCAAAGGGGCGGGGTAACCGGGCACGCAAGAGTTGCAGGACCTCGAGTGATCGCGCCGCCACGGGAGGACCGGACACTCCCCCGTCCCCCATTCGCGTTACCTTCGCGGCGTCAGTCTCGAGTCCGGCACGCGAAACTGTCGTGTTGGTGGCCACGATTCCGGCAACGCCGATGCGTTCACACATGTCCGCGATGCGCAGGGCCTGATCGTCAGTCACATCCGGAGCAATCTTCACGAAGAGGGGCACGTCGCCACACTCGGCAAAAACGTCCCGGACGAGAGGCTCGAGTAGGTCAATTTCCTGCAGCCCACGAAGACCCGGGGTGTTGGGCGAGGAAACGTTGATGACGAGGTAGTCGGCCAGCGGCGCCAACAGTGTCGTGGACGCCACGTAATCAGCGTCAGCATCGGCCACGTCAACCACCCGACTCTTGCCAATGTTGACGCCAATGACTGGAACATGGCGACCTCGACGAATTCGCGTCAGTCGCCGTGCGACCGTTACGGCGCCATCGTTGTTGAAGCCCATGCGATTGATGAGTCCGCGATCGGCAATAAGCCGGAAGAGGCGAGGGCGGGGGTTTCCGGCCTGGGCGAGGGAGGTAACGGTTCCCACTTCGATGTGACCGAAACCGAGATTGCCCAAACCACGGGTCATCGTTGCGTTCTTGTCGAAACCGGCCGCCATGCCGAAAGGCGTGGGGAAATCTATGCCGACGACACGCCTGGCGAGACGAGGATCGGGTCGCACTGACCTGCGCAGGAGGGCTCCCACCATCGGCCAGCCCGCGAGCCTAATGACGGGCATGGCGAGGTGATGAGCGCGCTCAGGATCGATGCGCACAAAGACGGTGCGGAACAAGAATCCATAGAAACCTGGGATGCGGGTTTCGGCCCGTGGCGACACCTAAGCGCCCGAACCGTCGTTGTTGGCCTCTGACGAAGCTGTCCGTTCCCTATCGGCACGAAGGACCGCCACGGCCGCTTCAAAGTCATTGAGGGAATCGAATGCCTGGTAAACACTCGCAAACCTGAGGTAAGCGACCTCGTCAAGGTCCTTCAGCGGCGGAAGAACCGACAGGCCGATTTCGTTTGCCTCAATCTGTGAGGCACCCGTGGCACGGATAGACTCTTCTACTTTTTGTGCCAGAGCAGCCAGATCGGCATCCGTCACCGGGCGACCCTGACACGCTTTTCGAACGCCGGCGACTACCTTTTCCCGACTAAAGGCCTCAACTACTCCGGACCGTTTGATGACCGAGAGACTCGAGGTCTCGAGTGTGCTGAATCTTCCCGAACACTCGGGGCATTGACGCCGACGACGAATGGACAACCCGTCATCGGATGTTCGCGAATCGATCACACGAGAATCGGGGTGACGACAAAAGGGGCAGAACATGTCAGTCCTCTCCTTCGGTGCGAGCATCAACGGCATCGCCGTGCGCGGGCAGGTTCTCAGCGTCAGAGAGTGCGCGCACGTGGTGGGCAACGGTCGCCAAGCCTTCGGCGTCGTAACGAATGACCTGCTGAGCACGGAGGAACGTGTAGGCACCCAGTGCGGATGAAAAACGCGCCTGCCCCAGAGTGGGAAGAACGTGATTCGAGCCGGCCACGTAGTCGCCCAAACTCACCGGAGCGTCATTGCCCACAAAGATTGCCCCTGCGTTCGTGAGCTGCGGCAGAATCGCCTCCGTGTCCGTGACGTGCACCTCGAGGTGCTCGGGGGCATAGGCATTGCTCAGCGCGACAGCGTGGGCAAGGTCATCCACCAGAATCGTCGCGGATTGTGGGCCGTCGAGAGCCTCGGCGACACGCTCGGCGTGAGAGGTTCCGGCAGCGCGAACCCGCACCCGTTCCTGCACCGCGTCCGCGAGATCAACCGAATCAGTGACCAGCACGGCGGCCGCCAGGGAGTCGTGTTCGGCCTGCGAGATCAGATCCGCGGCGACGAGATCGGCATCAGCAGATTCGTCGGCGATGATCAAGATTTCCGTGGGACCCGCTTCGGAATCGATGCCGACAATTCCGCGCACCAGTCTCTTGGCAGCGGCCACAAAAATGTTGCCTGGTCCGGTGATGACATCTACCGGGTCGAGGCCGATCGAGGGAACCCCGTGAGCTAGTGCCCCGACAGCTCCCGCGCCACCCATGGCATAGACCTCGTCAATGCCAAGCAGGGCCGCCGCAGCCAACACGGTGGGGTGAACCGCAAAACCAAACTCACGCTGAGGGGGCGACACGAGAGCGATGGAGGACACTCCGGCGACTTGCGCCGGCACGACGTTCATGACGACGCTTGACGGGTACACCGCCTTTCCCCCCGGCACATACAGACCGACCCGCGACACGGGAACCCAGCGTTGCTCAACGACCGCACCGGGGCCGAGCGTTGTCAGCGACGATGGGGGGACCTGAGCCTGTGAAACCTTTCGCACGCGCGCAATGGCTTCTTCCAGGCCGTCGCGTACCCGAGGGTCGAGTTCTGCGAGGGCACGAGACATCTCGGATTCGGACACCCGGAACGATTCGGGGGCTCCCCCATCGAATTTTGTCGCCTGGTCCCGAAGGGCGGCCTCGCCACGATCGACAACATCGGCAATCAGGTTTGACGCCACGTCAAGGGCAGACGACAGGTCGTTGCTCGCGCGGGGCACACTCGACAGCAGGCCCGCCAGGGACCGGTCGCTGCCCCGCAAATCAAGCACTCGCATCATGATGTCTTCAGTCTACGGTGGCTATTCGAGGCATCCGGGACCGAGCAGCGACTTGAGTTCGCCAAACAAATCGGGACTCGCGAGCACGCGCTGGGGCAACTCAAAGAGACGTGTGGCTTCGGGACGCACGAGCGTGAGCCGAACCTCCGTCTCACCGGGATGCCGAGTGAGGATGTCCTGCAGAGATTCGATAACGGCCGTGGTGGCGCGCCTCTCGTCCACGCGTATACCGAGGGGTCCGGCAACCGTAGCGCGCGAAATATCAGGAATGGTCATGTCTTGAACGGTGATGGCTTTGCCGTCATCGCGAGCACTCACACGGCCTCGAATAGCCACAACGACATCGGTCGCCAGGTCGTTGCCGAACTCTTGATAGGTCTTTCCCAAAAACATCACTGTTTGCTGGCCCGTAAAGTCTTCAATCTGAACCATGGCGTAGGGCTTACCCGAGTTGCGCGCCACGCGCCGCTGAACCTCGGTGATGAGACCGGCGATCGTGACCGACTCGCCATCCGCGATCGTCTCACTCGTCACCAATTCGTCGATGGTGAGGCTGGCGTGTTTCGCCAGCTCAATTTCGAGCCCGGCCAGCGGATGGTCAGACACGTACAAGCCGAGCATTTCTCGCTCAAAGGCCAACAAATCGCGCTTGGTCCATTCGCGACGTTCCGGAACGCGCGGTTCGGTGGATTCGTCGTCAAACAGGTCTCCGAAGAGGTCGACCATGCCGTTGGCCTCGTTGCGCTTCAAACTCGCGGCCTCGTCAATGGCCGACTCGTGAATCTCCATCAGCGCGCGACGGGTATGCCCAAGTTCGTCGAACGCGCCGGCCTTAATCAGCGACTCAATGGTCTTACGGTTGGCGACCGGCAACGGAACTTTCTTGATGAAGTCGTGGAACGACGTAAAGGCGCCCTTCTCGATGCGCGTCTGTTTGATGGCCTCAACGACGTTGGCCCCCACGTTCCGAATGGCACCCAATCCGAATCGAATGTCGTCGCCGACGGCGGCGAACATGCCCTCTGAGGCGTTCACGTCCGGGGGCAAAACCTTGAGTCCCATTCGACGGCACTCGGAAAGATATGTTCCGAGCTTGTCTTTGGCATCGCCCACACTGGTGAGCAGCGCGGCCATGTACTCGGGGGCATAGTTCGCCTTCAGGTAAGCCGTCCAGTAGCTGAGAACCCCGTAGCCGGCCGAATGGGCCTTGTTGAACGCGTAGTCGGCGAACGGAATCAGGGTTTCCCAGAGGACCTTCTGGGCGGCCGTGCTGAAGCCTCGCTCGGCCATGCCATTCTCAAACTCAGTTTGCAGCTTGTCGAGCTCAGACTTCTTCTTTTTTCCCATCGCGCGACGAAGAACATCGGCTTGACCCAGCGTGAAGCCGGCGACTTTTTGCGCCACGGCCATCACCTGCTCTTGATACACAATCAGGCCAAACGTGCCCCCCAGAATTTCTTGCAAGGGCTCCTCAAGTTCCGGGTGAATCGGCACACTTACCTGGAGCTTGTTCTTGCGCAGGGCGTAGTTTGTGTGGGAGTTCATGGCCATCGGGCCCGGTCGATACAGGGCGATAACGGCGGAGATGTCCTCGAAGTTGGTGGGCTTGAGTTGACGGAGCAGGGCTCGCATCGCCCCGCCATCGAGTTGGAACACGCCCAGGGTGTCGCCGCGGCCGAGAAGGTCGTAGGTGTTCTGATCGGCATCAAGGTCCAGCGTTTCGGGCGTCACCGTTTCGCCCCGGTTGCTCATGATGTTTGCCAGAGCGTCCTCAATGACGGTGAGGTTGCGGAGCCCCAAGAAGTCCATCTTCAGCAACCCCAGTGCCTCACACGGTGGCTGGTCGAACTGAGTGATGATGACGCCGTCGTCGCGCATCATGATCGGCACAATCTCCATGAGCGGTTCTGCCGACATGATGACACCGGCGGCGTGAACGCCCCATTGGCGCTTGAGGTTTTCTAAGCCCGTCGCTGTGTCAAAAACCGTGCGCGCCTCGGGATCCGTGTCCAGGATGGCGCGGAAATCGTTTGCTTCCTTGTAGCGCTCGGAGGTGGGATCGACAATCTCGGTCAAGGTGATGTCTTTGCCCATGATGGAGCGCGGCATGGCCTTCGTGAGGCGCTCCCCCACCGAGTAGGGCATGCCGAGGACGCGCGCCGAGTCCTTGAGCGCCTGTTTTGCCTTGATGGTGCCAAAGGTCACGATCTGTGCCACGCGGTCGTCACCGTACTTTTCGGTGACATAGCGGATGACCTCTCCGCGCCGGCGATCGTCGAAGTCGACATCAACGTCGGGAAGCGACACACGATCCGGGTTCAAGAATCGCTCAAAGATGAGCCCGTAGCGCAGAGGATCGAGCTCGGTGATGCCCATGGCGTAGGACGCCAGTGACCCTGCCGCCGATCCACGTCCCGGCCCCACGCGAATACCCTGCTGGCGGGCCCAGGCGATGAAGTCTGCCACCACCAGGAAGTAGCCGGGGAATCCCATGTTGGTAATAACGTCGACCTCGTAGGCGGCCTGTGCGCGATGCTGGTCACTCACGCCCTCGGGGAAACGCCGAGCGAGTCCCACGTCAACCTCCTTGGCAAACCACGACGCCTCGGTTTCACCCTCGGGAACCGGAAAGCGTGGCATCAGGTCGCGGTGAGCGAACTCAGACTCGCATCGTTCGGCAATCAACAGCGTGTTGTCGCACGCCTCTGGGAAGTCCGTGAAGACGTGCCGCATCTCGGCTGGCGACTTGAGATAGAACTCGTTGGACTCAAACTTGAAGCGCTTGGGGTCATCAAGCGTTGATGCCGACTGAACGCAGAGCAGCGCCGCATGTGCCTCGGCGTCGTGCGCGTGCGTGTAGTGCAGGTCGTTGGTGGCGACCAACGGCAGGTTGAGGTCGGCGGCAAGTTTCAGCAGGTCGGCGGTCACCCGGCGTTCGATGTCGAGGCCGTGATCCATGATCTCGACGAAGAAGTTTTCCGCTCCAAAAATGTCGCGAAACTCCGCGGCGGCATCCCGCGCCGCATCGTATTGGCCAAGGCGCAGGCGCGTCTGAATCTCTCCGCCGGGACATCCGGTGGTCGCGATAAGTCCGCTGGAGTACCTGCTGAGAAGTTCGCGGTCCATTCGAGGCTTGAAATAGAAGCCCTCGAGCGACGAAAGAGACGAGAGCTTGAACAGGTTATGCATGCCCTCGGTCGACGAGGACAGCAGAGTCATGTGCGTGTACGCACCACCACCGGACACGTCATCGTCGCCACCGCCGCCCCACTGCACGCGGGTCTTGTCGGAGCGGTGGGTTCCGGGTGTGAGGTAGGCCTCCGTGCCAATGATGGGCTTGACCCCGGCACTCGTGGCCGCCTGCCAAAAATCGTAGGCGCCAAAAGTGTTCCCGTGATCAGTGATGGCAATTGCCGGCATCTGCAGGTCTGCAGCAGCGGTAACGAGCGGCTGAACCCGTGCCGCGCCATCGAGCATCGAGTACTCGGTGTGAACGTGTAAGTGAACGAACGAGTCGCGCTCACCAGCCACGTCACACACTCCGAAGGAAACAGCGAGGACCTTCGTGTCCCCGGTCTCCTAGCCTACGAGGCGAGACGGTCCTAGGCGCGGAGGACATCCAGCGCGTGCAACAAATCCTCTGGATATTCGCTCTCGAACACCATACGCTCGCCGCTTGACGGGTGATCGAACCCCAAGCGCACGGCGTGCAACCACTGGCGCGTCAGCCCGCATCGCAGCGACAGCGCGGGATCCGCGCCATACATGCCGTCGCCAATGCAGGGATGCCGTTGGGCCGCCATATGAACCCGAATCTGATGCGTGCGACCAGTCTCGAGCACAATCTCAAGGAGCGAGGCCGCGGGAAATGCCTCGATCGTTTCGTAGTGCGTGATTGAGGGCTTACCGTCGCTCGTCACAGCGAACTTGAACTGATGCTTAGGATGCCGACCGATGGGGGCGTCAATCGTTCCGGCGAGGGGGTCGGGGTGGCCCTGAACCACGGCGTGATATATCTTGCTCACCTCGCGTTCCGCAAACGCACGCTTGAGGGACGTGTATGCCCGCTCACTCTTGGCAACCACCATGAGTCCGGATGTCCCGGCGTCGAGTCGATGAACAATGCCGGTACGCTCGGCTGCCCCGAGGGTAGAGAGCTGATACCCGGCGGCAGAGAGAGCGCCGAGCACCGTCGGCCCCGTCCACCCGACTGACGGATGTGCGGCGACACCGGCCGGCTTGTCGATGACCACGAGGTCGTCATCGTCGAAGACAATTCGAAGATTCTCGACGGGAGTATCAATGACGCGAACGGGCTCTTTGGGGCTCCACTCCACGTGAATTGGCTTGCCCGCCTGAACGCGGTCCGACTTGGTGGCCGGACGGTTCCCGAGGGTGACACCGCCTGCCTCAATAATGTCGGCCGCCTGATTTCGTGAAAAACCAAACATCTTCGCCAACGCCGCATCGAGGCGCATGCCGTCGAGACCCTCGGGGATGTGTGCGTTGCGGACCTCGCTCATGGCGTGGCCTGCGTGCTCTTCTCTCGTTGCCCACGCGTCCCGTCAACGTTTCTGCCGGTCAAGACCATGATCACGAGAACGATGACGCTTCCCGTGATGGCAATGTCGGCAACATTAAAGATTGCCGGCATGAGCCACGGCAGATTGATGAAGTCAATGACCCAGCCGACGCCAAAGCCAGGCTCGCGAAAGAGGCGATCCGAGAGGTTACCGACGGTGCCGCCGAGCAGAAGCCCGAGCGCAACAGCCCACCCGACAGAGCGCAATCGGCGCGCAATCCACAGGATGACGACGGTGACCCCGGCAGCGAGAAGCGAAAAAATCCATGTCGAACCGCTGGCAAACGAGAATGCCGCCCCGGGGTTGCGCACGAACTCGAAAATCACGACGTCGGACCAGACGTGCACAGGTACGCCCTCGACCATCACCGCAATGACAATTGATTTCGTGACTTGGTCAAGCGCAACGACGCCGGCCGTCAGCCCAAGGAGAAGTCCGATGACACGCCAGGAGGCGGCGCGCGCAGGCTTTTCGGGAGTGGGTGACGTCAACCTAGGCCGGCTCAATGGCGGTCGTGTTGAGGTCGGTCAGCTGCCCCTCGATGTAGGCGCGCAAACGCGCACGGTACTCTGCCTCGAACGCCCTCAGAGCGCCAACACGCTGCTCGAGAGCTGAACGTTCAACTTCGGCGTTAGCGGCAAGCTGCTTTCCGCTGGCCTCGGCATCGGCAAGGATCCGAGCCGCGGCTGCGTGCCCCTCGGCAATCAGCGCGTCACGCTTCTCAATGCCCTCACGCACGTGCTCCTCGTGCAAACGACGAGCCAATTGCAGCATGTCGTTGGACGAACCGCCATCGGGACCAGTGGGAACAACCAACGGCTGCATGGGTTCTGGTGCGGTCGCGGCAGGAAAGTTACGCACGTCTGGCGCAGGGCCCGTCGCGGCCTTGCCCCCGGAGAGCCGTGCCTCGGCGGCAGCGAGCTGAAGCTTGAGATCGTCGTTCTCGAGATTGAGTCGGCGGAGTTCCAAAACGATTTCGTCGAGAAAGTCATCGACCTCGTCTTGGTCGTAACCCTCGCGGAACTTCGTTGGCTGAAACCGCTTGTTAACGACATCCTCTGGCGTGAGAGCCATGCCATGCCTTTCTCGATACGTGTCTGGCGTCAATGCGACACCCAAAACTCTCCCCTACGCTACCAAACCCTCGGCAGGGAAAACTCTCAAACACCTGTTCGAAAAACCTAAACGCGGATTGAGCTCACGATGTACATCAGAATCACGGCGACGAGCAGAACGACGGTCCACGCAAAATCAATCGCCACGGCGCCCAGCCGGACCGGTTTAATCACGCGACGGGTCAGCTTGAGAGGCGGATCCGTGATGGCAAGAACGATGCTCAGCAGCACCAAGACCACGCCTCGGGGACGCCACCCGGGTCTCAAGGA
>CAIVOR010000280.1 GCA_903907615.1 uncultured Microbacteriaceae bacterium
CGACGGCTCGTACTTTGTGGGCTACTCGAGCAACAAGGTGGTTGATTCCTCCGGCACGCAAGAACCGTGGGCCGAGGGCGTGCAGCGCACGCACGACAACATCAAAGCGTTCAGCCAGCGCGACGCCGACACCTACATGCGTTTTCGCGATGCCTACGAGAAGCACATCAAGAAAGCGTTCAGCACGCAGCGCTTCAGCCCACCCACCCCGTGGGGCACTCCCGATGCTCTCGAGCAGTTGATGAGCATTGACGACTCCATGATCGAACCCGTGCACGAGCTCATGAGCTCGCGCCAGCTGGCCTACGACATGTTTGAGTCGGACGAACTGCGCACCCTCTTCATGCGTGCCGGCGTGACATCCACCGGTTGTTACCCCGACGACGTGATGGGCCTGCAGGGCTTCGTGCACAACATGGCTCTCGTGCTTTCGCTCGAACCCGCGGCCATCGCCGTGGGCGGCACGGGCAGCATCTCCAAGGCACTCGTGAAGGCCGGCGAGAAGCGCGGCGTGAAGTACTTCACCGGTCAGCGCGTTGACGAGATTGTGCAGGAGAACGGCCGGGCCACCGGTATTCGCCTGGCCGACGGCACGTTTGTGGGCGCCAACATTGTGGTCTCCGACCTCGGCTTGCCCCAGACCGTGCTGCAGTTGCTGCGCAACACCGAGGTGGCCGAGAAGATTCGCCACCGCCTGGGCAACATCGTTTACGACCGCGGCCAGCTGGTGTGGGCCAACGTGGTGTCGAAAGAGGTGCCCGACTACGCGAGCACCGTGGGTTCCACCGAGGTGGGCGCACAGCCTCGTCTCTACTGGGGCAAGAAGGATCCCGACTGGTTTGCCACCCGCTACCAGGCCGAGATCATGACCAAGGGCATCTCGCCCGACATGTTCATGCTCACGTCCACCGACTCGCAGTGGGACACCAGTCGCACGCCCGACGGCCTGCACATCACCGGCATCGAAGAGTTCAGCGCCCCGCTGCGTTTCTACGACAGCGGCCAGTGGACGGCGCTCGAGAAGGAATTCGAAAAGCGCATCCGTGCTCAGTGGCCCAAGTATGCGGCCAACATGACCGACGACAACATCGTGGCCATGCAGTTCTTTATGCCCACCCACATCAACGCCGGCAAGCCCGACATGATCGAGGGTGGCTACGTTGAGGGCGCGCACCTAGCCAGCCAGCTGGGGCGTTTCCGTCCCATTCCCGAACTGGCCGGATCCAAGACCCTGCTGCCCAACCTCTACAACTGCTCGGCCAACGTGCACGCCGGCTCGGGCATCGGTCGCGGCAGCAGCTACAACGCCTGGATGCAGATCGCCGAAGACTTGCGGCTAGACCCCAACGCGGTTGTGCGCGAGCCGACTTCTGACTAGTGTCGTCGTGTCGTGTCGTGTCGTGTCGTGGGGCGGGGTCTTTACCCCTTCTGTTTCGAGACCCCTTTTCGAATGCACCACGCCCGGCGTGATCATTCTGTCGTTCGCACGCCGCATGTACCTCGACCGCAACTAGCGCTTCGTGAGGTCCCTCAGCATTTCGGCTGAGGGAAGGTGACCCCAACGCGTGATGAGGGTGTAATCCGGTGGCATGTACAGCTCGTGCACGCCCGTGGGCACGTCCGAGAAAAGTTTGCGATGCCGCTCGTGCACAAAGAACACGTTGGCACCCTGCGCAGAGGTGGCGACTGGGAAGTAACCAAACCGGGCCGCCAGCTCGAACGCACTAGAAAGTGACATGCCGAAATAGTCGCTGCCGGCCCACACGTGCTCGGCGTTGTACGGCATGACCCATTCCACGCCCGGGGGAATGCGCGCGTTGTATTCAACAATGAGCACGTCGGGCTGAATTCCCGACGACAGGATTTCTTGCAGGAAGTGGTAGTCGTTGCCGTCCAGGTCGATTGACAGCAGGCCCAGCCCGTTCTTGTCGGCAAAGGCGCGAAGGGGGCTGATAACGTCGCCCAGCTTGTCGAGTGACACCCACACCTTGTGAAATGTCAGGCGACCATCCGGTTCGGGGGTGAAGCAGATGTCTTCGCCGCCAAACCACAAGCCTTCCCAGCCGTGAGCGAGCAACACCAGGGAGTTGTTCTCTGTGCCGTCACCCACACCAATTTCGGCGAACGTTTGTGGGGACTTGCCGGGCAAGCGCTTCACAATGTTTTCGACGATTCCGTCTTCGTCAGACTGCGACCAGTACTTGCGAGCCGGCGTGTTCAGTGGATTCGCCGTTCGGCGCCCGGTGAGCCCCCACTTCGCCTGCGTGGTCTGATCCTTGACCAGGTGAATTTGATGAACGAAGTCATTCGATCGCGCAGCAATCTCGTGCAGCTCACGTATTTGCTCGGAATGCCGCACCCGTGACTCGCCAATTAAGCGCTTAACTCTGCCGAACATGGTGACCTCTCACTCCAGACCCCCAAAAACCCCAGTGGACTCAGTCCCCCCTTTACGCCCTCAGCCTATAGTTTCCGGTCGCCAGTTCACTGAGTCAGAGGTTTTCGTGTTGCGATGCCAATAGGGTTGGAAAATGGACGGCGCCCTTCCCTTTGCCTTTGAACTGACGTCACTCATCGTTTTGGTGGCGATTCTCATCGCCGACCTGCTGATTGTGGCGTGGCGTCCCCACGTTCCCAGCATGCGCGAGGCCGCCCTGTGGGTGAGCGGTTACGCCGCGCTCGCCGTCGTTTTTGGCGGGCTCATCTTTTGGCTGGGCGACGCCCAGCACGCCACCGAGTTCTTTGCCGGCTGGCTCACCGAGTACAGCCTGAGCATCGACAACCTGTTCGTGTTCGTGATCATCATGGCCCGCTTCGCCGTACCCAAGAAACAGCAGCAAGAAGTGCTCATGATGGGCATCATCATCTCGCTCGTCCTTCGCGCGGTCTTCATTATTTTGGGCGCCGCCCTCATCGCCAGCTTCTCGTGGATTTTCTACATCTTTGGTGCGTTCCTGCTCTACACCGCCATTCACCAGGTGGTGCGCACCAACCAAGAAGAAGAAGAGACCGAAAACAAACTGATTGCGTGGTTGCGAAAGCGCATCAGCATCAGCGACAAGTACGACGGCATCAAGTTCCGCACCACCGTGGGCGGCAAGCGCATGCTCACCCCCATGCTTCTGGTGCTCATCTCGCTGGCCATCACCGACGTGATTTTTGCGTTCGACTCGATTCCCGCCATCTTTGGTATCACCACAAGCCCGTTCCTCGTGCTGGCGGCCAACGTGTTCGCACTGATGGGCTTGCGTCAGCTGTACTTCTTGCTTGGCGGTCTGATCGAACGATTGAAGTACCTCACGTACGGAATCGCGGCCATCCTCGCGTTCATCGGCGTCAAGCTGATCCTGCACGCCCTGCACGACAACTCGCTGCCGTTCATTAACGGCGGCAAGCACCTTGACGGCATCCCCGAGATCAGTACCGAGGTGTCGCTCATCGTGATTGTGGCATCGATCGGTATTTCGGCGCTGGCCAGCGTGTGGAAGCTGCGCCGTGATGCCAAGACGGCCACTTCGGGAGCCAAACCGAAGAAGAAGTAGACTGGAGAGCAGTCTTTTTAGCGAAAAAGAGAGTCTCCCCATCATGTCTTCAGCGTCGCGAACCACGGCACCGCGCACCCTGGCCGAGAAGGTCTGGCACGACCACCTCGTTGTCGACGGCACCGATGGCTCGCCCGACCTGATCTACATCGACCTGCACCTCGTTCACGAGGTCACCAGCCCCCAGGCCTTCGACGGACTCCGTCAGGCCGGTCGCCCGGTGCGCCGCCCCGACCTCACCATCGCCACCGAAGACCACAACACCCCCACGCTCAACATCGACAAGCGCATTGCCGATGACACCAGCCGCATTCAGATCGAGACCCTGCGCGCCAACGCCAAGGAGTTTGGCATTCGCCTGCACTCGCTGGGCGACATCGAGCAGGGCATCGTGCACGTGGTCGGCCCGCAACTGGGACTCACCATGCCCGGCATCACCGTGGTCTGCGGCGACTCGCACACCTCCACCCACGGCGCGTTTGGCGCCATGGCGATTGGCATTGGCACCAGCGAGGTGGAGCACGTGCTGGCCACGCAGGCCCTGCCGCTTCAGCCGTTCAAGACCATGGCCATCAACGTTGAGGGCACACTGCGTCCGGGCGTCGGCGCCAAAGACATCATCCTCGCCGTGATTGCCCAAATCGGAACCAACGGCGGCCAGGGCTACGTGCTCGAATACCGCGGATCGGCCATTCGCGCGCTCTCCATGGAGGGCCGCATGACCATCTGCAACATGTCGATCGAGGCCGGTGCCCGCGCGGGCATGGTTGCCCCCGATGAGACCACCTACGCCTACCTCAAGGCCCGCCCGCACGCTCCCACCGGCGCCGACTGGGATACCGCCGTGGCCTACTGGAACACGCTGGCCACCGACGAGGGCGCCACGTTTGACGCCGAGGTGTTTCTCGATGCCAACGAGCTCGAGCCCTTCGTCACCTGGGGCACCAACCCCGGCCAGGGCGTGTCGCTCAACGGCCGCGTGCCCTCGCCCGCCGAGATTGAGAACTCGGAAGACCGCGAGGCCGCGGAGCGTGCCCTCGAATACATGGACCTCACGGCCGGCACCCCCATGAAAGAGATCGCCGTCGACGCGGTGTTCATGGGATCGTGCACCAACTCGCGCATCGAAGACCTGCGCCAGTTTGCCAGCATCATCAAGGGCAAGAAGAAGGCCGACGGCGTGCGCGTAATGGTGGTGCCCGGTTCGGCTCGGGTGCGCATCGAAGCTGAGGCCGAGGGCATCGACAAGATTGTTGAAGACTTTGGTGCCGAGTGGCGTTTTGCCGGTTGCTCGATGTGTCTGGGCATGAACCCCGACCAGCTCGCGCCGGGGGAGCGCTGCGCCTCCACCAGCAACCGCAACTTTGAGGGTCGCCAGGGCAAGGGCGGGCGCACGCACTTGGTCTCGCCGCTCGTGGCTGCCGCCACTGCGATTCGTGGCACGCTGTCGAGTCCGGCTGATGTTGGTTTTGATATGGCGGGTTTCGATACGACTGGTTTCGATACGACCGCTGCGCGGTCTACTCAACCGGCGAGTGCGGAAGGCGAGGCCTAGACCATGGAAAAGTTCACCACCGTCACCGGCATCGGCGCCCCACTGCACCGCAGCGCCGTCGACACCGACCAGATTATTCCGGCCGTGTTCCTGAAGCGCGTGACCAAGACCGGCTTTGAGGATGCACTCTTTCACGAGTGGCGCCAAGAAGACGACTTCGTGCTCAACCAGCC
>CAIVOR010000281.1 GCA_903907615.1 uncultured Microbacteriaceae bacterium
GCCGTCCTGAACCTGGTCGAGCTCGTCGGGAGTGAGCACGATGCGCGCACGACCCTCGGCAATTCCGGGTGCGGCGGCAAATCCGCCCAGCTCGGTCTTGCTACCCACACCCTCGGCCTGGTCGAGCCAACGTTCCACGGTCTCGGGGGTGATTCCCCAGAGCATGATGGTGAGCGGCTCCGACACGTCCTCGGGTACGGGGCCGAGTGCCGGCGGGGGAGTCCACTTGGCCAAGGCCTTGTAGATCGACTTGCGCTTGGCAACGACCGCGGGCCAGTAGGCCGGACCCTGCGGCTCGGTGCCGTGGCTCCAGGCAGCCTGGAGGTCGATAACTGCTTCGACAACCTCCGCGCGACGCAGCATGAAGATGTCGTCTTCCGACTCCCAGAAGCCCCACTTTGCCAACAGAGCCCCGAACTCACGCACCTTGTTCCAGAACTCCGTCATGAACCAGTGTTCGATGTAGAAGTTGTGGTTCTCCACATAGGGGAACACCGTGCGCGACAGGCCGAGGGCGCCGTCGAACTCGGCCAGCACGTCGCCCTCCAGGAGGTCGCGGTAGATGTTCGTGATCTCGTCACGCTCGGCCTGTCGCTTGTCGAGCTGGCGCTCGAGCGATTCGCCGCGACGCACCATCTTGATGTAGTCGCCAATTCCCTGAATGGGCATGCTGAGGTCGTCAACCCAGGAGCGGTGGTGGTGGTACATGCCCGAACCGTTCGAGAAGTAGAACCAGGGGTTCTTGGTTTCCTCGAGGTCGGCCAGCCACTTCTTGCCCGCATCAGTGCCGGACAGGTTGGCCTCCAGTGTGGTCTCGTCCTTCGAGGCAAGCACGGCATCGCCAACACCGAGCTCCTCGGCAAGCTTGGCCAGGCGGCGCAGCTCGTCGTCCGGACGGAACAAAATGACATCGATGCCCGAGACCATGCGCGAGATGGTCTGGTCGGTGATGTCGGGGAAGTTGGCCTTGCACAGTAGCAGGAACTGCAGATACGCGGCATAGCCGAGGTTGAGGAACTCGGAGTGGAGGGTCCAGATGGCGTCACCCTGCGCAATGAGGTCGAGGTAATTGGCCAGCACCGTGTTGGCTTGCGTGTTGCCGTGCGTCGTGGTGACATACTCCAGCGTTTCGAATTCGGTCATCTCGGGGATTGAGATTCCCTTGACCGCGGAGATGCGTCCCTTGACGCGCTCGACCCAGTCTTCGTAGAGGCTGTCCCAGTTCTGGAAGTAGTGGCCAGCGCGCACGCCAAACTCGGCCGCGCGTCGCTCGATCTCTTCGGGAGCGGGAGCCGGCAGAGCGCTCATGTAGGTGAAGCCGTTGACCACGCGCACGTCGAGGCCCTTTGCCGGCGGCATCGCGAAGACGCGAGTATTGGTCACGCCGGTACCCATGAAGGCACAGTCAATGGTGATCTGGTCGAACGGGTACGACACCTCAGGGAAGTGCAGTGAGTTGCGGAACCACGTCTTCTTGCCGTCGATAGCCTGGCGACCCTCCTGAAACAGGTTGTGGTACGCGTACAGGTCTTGCCAGCCTTCGGCGCCCTCGGGCGTCTCAACGGCGTAGGGATCCGGGAATGTGCGCTTGCCGGTCAAGGTGTGCTCCTTTGCAACAGTGGACGGGAGTGCTTTCGCGTACGCATCGGACGTCGTACGTAAAGACGTGACATAAGTAGACACCCTTTCAGGGGAAAGCGCAACACTTTTTTCATTGAGTGAAAGCACCGCAATTCACAGACTCTGCCTGAAAACCCTCTCAATTATTGGACTAATCGAGAATCTTCTCAGAATCACGCACACATTTCCTTTTCATTTGATGAAAAACTCTCTACATTGGAGAACATGACCGATGCCGCACTCGCGCCGAGCGATGCGCCAGTCGCCGCGACGCGATCCGTCACGGCACGCGCGCTGTCGATCTTGGGCGTCTTCAGCATGGAGCGCCCCAGCCTCACGCTTTCGGAGATTTCGCGCGCGACAGGTCTTCCCGTTGCCACGGTGTATCGCCTCGCGGGCGAACTGGAGGAAGGTCGCTTCCTCGACCGCGACGAAGACGGCCGCTACAGCCTGGGACTCTATCTCTGGGAGATGGGCATGCTCACCCCGGTGCACGGTCGTCTCCGCGAGATTGCCATGCCCTTTTTGCTCAACCTCCAGTACACGTGTCGCGAGACCGTTCAGCTGGCCGTGATTGACGGGATTGATGCGATCTACATCGAGAAGCTCTCCATGGTGGAGTCGGCACCGGTGCAGTCTCGCATCGGCGCGCGCATCCCCCTTCACGCCACCGGTGTGGGCAAAGCACTCCTCGCCTTCAGTTCCCCCACGTTTGTCGACACGGTGCTGGGCATGCCGCTGATGAGGTTCACCGACGAGACCACGACGAGTCGTCACACCCTGGCGAAGCAGCTGGCCCAGATTGTGGATGACGGGTATGCCCGCTCGCGCGCCGAATATCTGGTGGGGTCCACGTCAATTGCCGCTCCCGTCCTGGTGAGCGGCGTTGTCAAGGCGGCTATCGGAATCGTGAACTACGAAGACACCAATCTCGACGAGTGGGCGCCCGCCCTGCTCCACGCCTCACAGGCGCTGGGTGCACGACTCGAAGAACTGCGGTGGGGAACCAAAGAGGAGAAGAAATGACCGTCCAAGCCGGAACTGTGCTCCAACCCGCCATCGATCGATCGCGGTGGTCGGAATCACGGATGGGCCGCTTTCTCGAGCGCATTGCCCAACGAGATGGCCTGACGTTCACGACCTTCGAGGATGCCTGGCAGTGGAGCGTCGACAATCTTGAACAGTTTTGGGCAGACCTCATCGTGGAATTCGATCTCGTGCTGCACGCACCCTACGAACGCATTCTCGGGTCTGACACCATGCCGGGCGCCGAATGGCTGCCGGGCGCCACGCTCAACTACGGGGAAAATGTCGTCCGCTCCCTCCGAGCTCGCGCCGAGCATCCGTCGTTGATCGCGCGGTCACAGACACGGAGCGCACGCGACTGGTCGGCAACTCTTCTGGTCGAGGAGATCGGACGTGTTCAGGCGGGCTTGCGCCTGGCGGGCGTGGGAGTGGGCGACCGGGTGGTGGCCTATATGCCAAACCTTCCCGAAACCATCGCCGTGTATCTCGCCACGGCATCGCTGGGCGCAATCTTTTGCTCCATCCCGCCCGAGATGGGCCCGACGAGCATGATTGATCGTGCGGGGCAACTCGACCCCAAGGTCATCATCGCGGTTGACGGCTACGTGTGGGGCACGAAGCGCGTGGGTCGCATGGACGAGCTCGAGCGGATCCGCGAGGCCATCCCTTCTGCCGCGTATGTCGTGTTGCCCTATCTCGATGCCGACGTGGCGATCCCTGCCGGAGCTCAGTCCTACGAGGCGTTCACCGCGGAAAAGGTCGAACCCACCTTCGAGCCCGTTCCGTTCGACCACCCGCTGGTCATCCTCTTTTCCTCGGGCACAACGGGTAAGCCCAAGGCCATCGTGCACTCGCACGGCGGGCTTCTCTTGGCCCACCTGCGTGACATCGGATTGCACTTCGATATCGACGAGAAAGACGTCAACTTCTGGTACTCCACCACGGGGTGGATGGTCTGGACGTTGAGTGTGTCGAACCTCTTGGTGGGCTCGGCCATGGTGCTGCTCGACGGTGACCCGAACTACCCCTCACTTGACGGCCCGTGGTCGCAGTTTGCCGTGGCTGCCGACACGGGCGCCACGTACATCGCCACGAGCTCGGCGTACTTGGCGGCCTGCGCACACGCGGGCATGACCCCCGGTTCGACGTGGGATCTGTCGCGCCTTCGCGAGATCCAGTGCTCGGGGTCGCCCCTGGCCGCCGACGTGGCTGCCTGGGTCTACGCCGAGGTGGGCGCTCACGTGAGGATGACCCCGGCATCCGGCGGAACCGACATCTGCTCGGGCTTCCTCATGGGCTCACCGCTCACCGCGGTGTATGCCGGTGAAATGTCGTGCCGGCCCCTCGGCGTGGCCACCGATTCGTGGGACCCTCAGGGGCGCCCCATCGCCGGAGAACCGGGTGAACTTGTCTGCACCAAGCCGCTCCCCAACATGCCCGTGTTTTTCTGGGGCGACGAGAACTTCGAGCGTTACCGCGCGAGCTACTTCGACACGTATCCGGGAATCTGGCGCCACGGAGACTGGCTCATCCGCACGCCGCGCGATTCCTGGGTCATCACCGGTCGCTCCGACGCCACACTCAACCGCGGTGGTGTGCGTCTCGGCACGGCCGAGTTCTACGCTGTTCTCGATCCGCTGCCCGGCGTCAACGACTCGATGCTGATGCACTTCGAAGACGCCGATGGCGGCATGGGAACGCTCGTGATGCTGGTCGTGCCGGGAGCCGATGTCGACCGCGACGAGCTCGAGAAGCGCATTCGCTCGACGATTCGCACCGAGCTGTCACCCCGGCACGTTCCTGACGCCATTGTGTTTACCGAGAGCGTGCCGCGCACGTCCACGGGCAAGCGCCTCGAGATTCCGCTCAAGCGGGTGGTTCAGGGCATGACCGGCGAAAACGTGATGGATCGCAGTGTGCTCGTTCATCCGGAGCATGTCGACGACATCGTTGAGGCGGTTCGCGCCGTAATCTAGCCACGTGAAGGGCATTCTGCACGTCGACATGGATGCGTTCTTCGCATCCGTCGAGTTGCTCGAGCGCCCGGAGCTGCGAGGTAAGCCGGCGGTGGTTGCGCACGACTCCGCGCGTTCCGTGGTGACGAGTGCCACTTACGAGGCGCGCGCGCTGGGCGTGCACAGCGCCATGCCGCTCGCGTTTGCCAAGCGGGCAGTGCCGGGTCTCATCGTTCTCGAGCCGCATCGAGCGCTCTACACGCGTTACTCGCGCGAAGTGATGCAGATCTTTTCCGAGTACTCACCACTGGTTGAGCCGCTCAGCATTGACGAGGCGTTCATCGACGTCACGGGGGCGCGACGATTGTATGGTGAGCCCGCGCTCGTTGGCGCGCTGATTCGGGCCGAAGTTCTCAGACGCACCGGGCTGACCTGCTCGGTCGGAGTGGCGAGCACCAAGTTCGTCGCCAAAATCGCCTCCGACATGAGTAAACCCGATGGGTTGCTGGTTGTGCCCCACGAGGACACACTCGACTTTTTGCGCCCCCTGCCCATCCGGCGACTGTGGGGTGTGGGCGCGCAGACGGCCAAGGTTCTCGAGCGGCGTGGGCTGCACACCGTGGGCGACGTGGCCGATACGCCGGTGACCAGTCTGGTTGCCGCACTGGGTGATGCTGCCGGACATCACCTGCACGAACTCGCGTGGGGACGCGATCCACGCACGGTGGTTCCCGAGCGTCGTGAAAAAAGTGTGGGCAGGGAGCAAACGTTTGCGGCAGACCTGACGAGTCGCGAACCCGTGGTGGCCGCATTTCTCGACCAGTCCGAACGGGTGGGGCGCACCCTGCGTGTGGCGGGCCTCCGCGCGAAGACCGTGGCGCTCAAGATCACTTTCGCCGACTTCCAGTCGCTCACGCGCAGTCGCACGCTGCCCGAACCCACCGACGTGGGCCGGGAGATTTACGCCACGGTCTGCGCTCTCTTTGACGAGCTCGAGCTCGACCTCGTGAGCCGTCCCGTGCGCCTCGCGGGCGTGCGCGCGCAGTCTCTCGTGCAGCCAGATCTCGACATCGTGGGGCTCTGGGAGGACGACAACGAAACATGGCGCAAGGCGGAAGAGGCGGTGGATCGCGTCACCTCGCGGTTTGGGCCGGGATTGGTTACGCCAGCCACACTTCTGGGCAAGCGCGGTAGTGTTGAGGAAACACGGGAGTCCGGTGAACCGGGCTGAGAGGAACGTTCATATAACGTTCGACCGTCGAACCTGATCTGGATCATGCCAGCGCAGGGAGGCATCTCTACACAGAACCCGTGCACCTTTATCGAAAGGGGCACGCACAGTGCGCAACACAACATCCTCGCTCAAGACCTCATCATCACCCCGTCAGGGACGGAAAGACCTCCTTCGATGGCGCGTTGTCGACATCGTCGTCGCTGCCGTGCTCGGCGTGGCAGCCGGGCTCATCTTCTGGCTGTGGGGTTTGGCCTACCAGCCACTCTCCGTTGTCCTCGGGATCACGCCCGGACTTGAAGGACTGACCGCCGGAGGCTGGCTCTTTGCCGGTGTTCTGGGTGGCTTGATTATTCGTCGCCCGGGTGCGGCCATCTTCACCTCGGTCGTGGCCGGAGTCGTTGAGGCGCTGCTCGGCAACGCCTGGGGCTCGGGCAACATCATCTTCGCGCTCGTGCAAGGCGCCGGAGCGGAAATCGGCATCGCCCTCTTCCTGTACTCGTCGTCGCGCGTCTACGTTGCTCTTGTGGCGGGAGGATTGGCCGGAGTGGCCAACGTCCTCATCACCATTCCTCTCTACTACTCGGGTGTGGTGCCCCTGGTGGTGACGGTATACGCCGTCTCCGCTGTGGCGTCCGGCATCGTGATTGGTGGCATTGGGGCCTGGATTCTCGCGCGCGGACTAGCGCGCGCGGGGGCATTGGCGCGATTCCCCCTCGCCCACGAGCGCTAGCGTGAGCGTCGCGGCCGGGGTGGAGGCCAGGGGGTGGGGCTGGCGCTTCTCCGGAAGACCGGCTCCCGCACTTCACGACCTCTCGTTCTCCATCGCCCCCGGTGAGCGAGTTCTCCTGTCGGGACCGTCAGGGTGTGGCAAGAGCACACTCCTGATGGCGCTCGCCGGAGTACTCGGGGCCGACCAAGGTGATCAAGCTGGTCATCTGCTCATTAACGATGCCCCGCCGGATCCGGGCCGACGCCTGACGGGCCTCGTGCTTCAGGACCCCGAGACGCAAGTAATCATGGAGCGCGTGGGCGACGATGTCGCGTTTGGCTGCGAGAACTTTGCCGTACCGCGCGTCGAAACCTGGCGCCGGGTAAACGCTGCTCTCGCGAGCGTGGGCCTGAATGTCGGGTTGGATGCTCCCACGGCTTCGCTCTCGGGTGGACAAAAGCAGCGCCTGGCCCTCGCGGGCGTGATCGCATTCGAGCCGGGACTCCTGTTGCTCGACGAGCCCACGGCAAATCTCGATCCTCAGGGCGTGCTCGACGTCGTGGCCGCCGTGACGCGCGTCGTCACCGAGAC
>CAIVOR010000282.1 GCA_903907615.1 uncultured Microbacteriaceae bacterium
AGACGTGATTTGAGGCATCCCGCGCAGAAAACGCACGCTTTCCTTGAGTGCGGTCCAGCCGGGTCGCGTTACATCGCTCAGCGGGGGCAGGGCGGGCAGCAGCGCGACACCGAGGAACGCCGTAGCACTCAGGACCAAGTCAACAACGAATGTCCATTGAAATCCCACGGACGCAGCCAGCACGCCAGCGATGGCCGGCCCCACCATGAACTGAACACCCATGGACAGACCATTGAGTGCGCTTGCCGGAGCCACTAACTCCAGCGGAAGAATGCGGGGAACGATAGCGCTTCTGGTGGCGCCGATGGCAATTCCGGACATCGCCCCGATTGTGGTGAACACGTAAAAAGGCCACACCCACACGTGCTCGCCAACCGCAGACAGGTGTCCTTCAGCAATAGTGAGAATGAGCAGCCCGGTCGTTGATGAAAAAAGGATGACCGCGAGGCCGATGAGTAGCTTGCGGCGGTCGAACGCATCGGCCATCATGCCGGCCAGTGGCGCAGCGATGGTGGCGGGAATCAGAGCGATCCCGCCAACGAGCGCCACTGCTACCGTGTCGTTGGTGATGGCGTAAAGCTGCAGTCCCACCGCAACGATGGTGAGCTGAATGCCTAGGCCGGTGAGCAGCGCACTAAACCACAGGCGAGCGTAAGCGGGGGAGTGTCGGAGTGGCGACAGATCGACGAAAGTTCGTCGCTTGGCCGTTGCCACCAGAAATCTCCTCGGTCTCTCGGACCCCGCGTCACGCGTGCGCGGGTCCTCTCCCATTCTCGTCTAGCATGACATCGTGATGACGTCGCGAGTATTCAACAACACGGGATCGATTGCTGACGACGTGGCCATCGCCGATATTTCTCGATTGGCCACCGCCACGTCAAAGTGGTTTTGGCTTGATCTCGTGGCGCCCACCCGAGACGAACTTAACTCGCTCGGCGAACAACTTGGTCTCAATTCGCTGGCCCTCGACGATGCTTTTGCCGGCCGTCAGCGCGCCAAAATCGAGCACTACGACAAGCACATCTTCATTAATGCCTATGCGGTCTTCTTTGACCCCGCGCAACGCGAACTCTTGAGCGACGAGATTGCCATTTTTGTGACCCGAAATGGACTCATCACGGTTCGTGACGACACGAACTTTGATATGGAACGGGTAGTGACCCGGTGGGCCGAATCGCCCGAGCTAGCGTCGTCTGGCGTATCTCATCTGTTGTGGGGCCTGCTCGACCTCATCGTCGACGGTTACTTCGAGGCCGTCGAAAAACTCGATATCGAGATGGAAAACCTCGAGGAGGCCATCTTCAACGAGGAGTCGTCGGCCAACGTTGCCGTTCAACGTCAGTCATACGACCTGCGCAAGTCGCTCGTGCTCTTGCGGCGGCTTACGGTGCCCATGCGCGAAGTGGTAAACCCGCTCATCCGACACGACATGAAACTCATCGACGCGCGCATGATTCCCTATTTCTTGGATGTTTACGATCACGTGATCAGAGTTGCTGACTGGACCGAGTCGCTGCGTGATCTTGTCACCACGCTGCTCGAGACGAATCTGACGATGCAGGGCAATCGCATGAACCTCATCATGAAGAAGGTCACCAGTTGGGCCGCAATCATCGCCGTGCCCACGGCCATCACGGGTTTCTTCGGCCAGAACATTCCATACCCCGGTTTTATGGAACCCTGGGGATTCTGGGCTTCGGTGATTGTGACAGTCCTCGCCTCGATTGCCCTCTACGGGCTGTTCAAGTGGAGAAACTGGCTTTAGAGCGTGGAAGCGGGTTCTGCAAGTTCAATGATAACCTCGCTGTACTTGAGAAAGCCCGGCTTCCACGGCGGATCAAATCGCGCGTAGGTGGGTTCTCCGGTGACGTCGATCTTGTCGCGGGCGAGGGCCGCACGGAGTGCGCTCGCGTGTTCGTGGAAGCGATGTTCGCTCCATCCGCCGCGAAACCCTCGTGCCGCCACGCGGCGAGGGGGCACGGTCACCAGAGTGACACGTCCATCGACGGGGCGGGGCATGGTCTCGTCGGTCATGTCGGCGGGCATCACAAAGCTCACGAGGTAACTGCTGGCGGTGGACGGTTCCTGCAACACTGGCGCGGTCATGGCGATGCGCTGGGACGACGCGTTGCCACCACTGATGTAGCGGATGAGTGAGCCGAAGGCCATATTGCCCGCTGACGAAAAGCTCGCCCGAGTGTCGACCTGGGCGAGTCGGGATTCGGGGTAATCGCGGATCTCGTATCCATCGCGCTTTACGACGACCGTGAAGGGCTGGTGTTCTGTCATGTTCTGAAGCGTACTTGAGTACTCTGGGGGAGAGATGTGCTGGACACATTCCGGCCACTTCGACAACAGAGCAGGCCGTTGAGGAGAACTGTGAAGAAGATTGCCATCGCCGGCCCCGGGCGCTCGGGAACATCGTTTCTGGTTCGTCTCT
>CAIVOR010000283.1 GCA_903907615.1 uncultured Microbacteriaceae bacterium
CTGCATGCCATGCAGGTGCGCTACCAGCTGCGCCACAGACCCGTAATGGTGTGATTACGACCTTGTTTAGGTTACTACATCACCAGCGGGCCTCGAACCGATGCCCTCCGGAAGCGGGATGACGGGGCAGTCTCCCCAGAGCCGCTCCAAGCCGTAGTAGAGGCGGTCTTCCTCGTGGAAAACGTGAACAATGAGGCCCCCGAAATCGATGAGGACCCAGCGACCTTCGCCTCGCCCCTCACGACGAAGTGGCTTGATTCCCATTTCGAAGAGCTTGTCTTCAACCTCGTTGGCGACCGCCGAGACGTTTCTCTCGTTGCGACCGGTCACCAGAAGAAACGCGTCGGCCAAGGCGAGCCGATCCGAGACGTCGAGCGCAACCATGTCGTCACCGCCGGTAGCGTCGGCGGCCAAGGCTGCGGCATTCAGGGCGTCAAGTGTTTCTGGAGAAGCGGTCACTTAAGTGAGCCTAGAAGAATTTGAGGAAGATATTTGCCACGAAGAGGCCAACGACTCCCACCGCGAGGCCCGCCGCGATGAGTGCCAGCACCATGGGGAGGCGATGCGACCCCACGCGAGGTGGCAGTGATGAGGTGGTGTGCGACGAAAAAGCGCTCACGGCGCGGGTGGCACTGACCGGCGCGAGATTGCCGACATTCCCCGTTTGCGGCTCGCGCTCAGCCACCACATCAATCTCGGCGGTGTCGAAACGTCTCATGTCTGTTCCGGTTTGGGCCACACTGGCGGGCAGGATGATCTGGCCGGTGACGATGATTTCGCCCGTCTCATTCATGGCACTCAACGCGCTTGGAATGTCGGTCGGCACATTCGACATAATCAGTGAGTGACCCGAGGTGGGCAGGCCCCCCGTGGTCGACAGCCCGGGGACCGTTGACTCGAGCACAACGTCGCGGGCCATGGCAGCCCTGCTGGCCTCCTCCATGGCGCGGAGCTGAGCCACGGTCGGGCCGGAGGACAGAGTGGGCGCGACGGGAGTTTGTGTGGCCTCGATGATGTCGAGTCGACCCGTAATGGCCGCCATCTCAACCGCAGCCGCTGGAATACCCGGGAGCGTTGTAGACAAGGGAACTGCGGGGACATATTGCGTCGGCTGCACCTGTTGGGCAGCGTAACCGGGCTGGACAACTTGGTTGGGCTGAGCAGGCAACAACGAAGCGGGCTGGCCGGTTGCCACATAGGGAGATTGCACCGCCTGTGGCGTCGCGGCCATGGCCGCCGCCTCTTCGATGCGCGACAGTGAATCGGCAGGCTCACCAATGCGGGCCGTTGCCTGTTCGCGAAGCTTGCGAATCTCACGGCGAGACAACCCCGAGGTGTCTGACGCAGGCGCAGAGCTAGGGGATGCCACGGGAGGCAACACGGGAATGTCCGGAGACGTCAGTGGATCAATGGGCAGCCCCGGCGTGCCCGACGGCACCGGAATCATCAGATCAGCCGGCTGAGGTAAATAAACAGGCTCGGGAACCGGCACGTAGACGGGCTCCGGCGCGAGGGTTTGAGGGGCCGCTACTTGGGGCGCTGCCGGCTGAGGGGCCACCACAGGAGC
>CAIVOR010000284.1 GCA_903907615.1 uncultured Microbacteriaceae bacterium
ATAGCCAGGATGCGCAGGATCTGCAGGTACAGCCAGACGACGGTGAGCATGATGCTGAACACGCCCGTCCACTCGTATTTGGCCGGTGCCTTGTTGGCAATGCCTGTCTGAATCATGGTGAAGTCCATCACCAGTGAGTAGGCGGCCATGAGCACCATCAGGATGCCAAAGATTACGCCGAGCGGGATGCCGAATACCTTGATGCCCTCAAGGCCCCACGGGTCGGTGTTCACGCCCGTGACCATGAGCAGGATGTTCACCAAGGAAAACACCACGTAGCTGAGCACAACCACATAGAAAACCTGAGTGGCTCGTTTGGTGACGCGCACTTTGCCACTGGCGAAGAGGGCCAACGTCACCCCGAAGACGGCGACGGTGCCGATGACGGCTTGAATCACAATGCCGTCCCAGAGAGTGTTGTACATCATCGACAGTCCACCGATGAGCACACCCTCAACGAGAGCGTAAAGAAGAATCAGCGCGGGCACGGGTTCGCGCTTGAAGATATTGACCATTGCCAACACGAAGGCACCGATACCCGTGACCATCAGCACGCCGCCGGCAATAGCAGGGATGCTCGCGACGACAAACCAGCCGATAACGCCACCGATGATCAAGACGGCAAAGCCAAAGACGGACTTCACGAGCGTGCTCTCAAACGCCATGGGTCGTTCGGCCACGGTGTTGTCTGAGGTGAGCTCGTAGAGCTTCTGCAATTCCTCAGCCGACATGTTCTGCTTGTCTTTGAAAGCGGGATTGCGACGGAACGCGGGGTTGGTCATCGTCATGAGTTTTCTCCTGAGGAAATATGGCCGGTGAGGGTAATTACATCATGCCGGAGTCTGAATGTTCCGTGTGCGGGAAGGTCGACGGTGGCGATGACTGTCGGGGTCGCTACTCTTGACATATGTCTCCTCGCCCGATTGTGATCGCCCACCGTGGCGCATCGGGGTACTTGCCGGAGCACTCCCGGGCAGCTTACGAACTTGCCATCAAGCAGGGTGCCGCGGCCATCGAGCCTGATGTTGTGGTCTCGAAGGACGGCGTGCTCGTGGTGCGCCACCACGTCGAACTCTCGGGGTCAACCGATGTTCGTTCGCGCGTTGAGTATGCCGATCGCTATACCTCGAAGGTTGTCGATGGTCAGGTGGAGACCGGGTGGTTCGTTGAGGACTTTACGTGGGACGAGCTCGTCACCCTCAATTGCGTCGAACCGCATCCACAGATTCGACCGGATAGCGCCACGCACTCGGGTGAAGAGCCGCTGTTGCGCCTAGACGACGTGCTGAAAATTGCCGGGCGTGCGTCGAGCAAACCGATGGTCGTTATTGAACTCAAGAACCCCTCGTACTTTGCGGCCCTGGGCTTCAAGGTTGACGAACTCTTGGGCAAGGTCATCGCCGACGCCGGATGGAAGCGCAACGATCCGCGGCTCGTCGTGGAGAGCTTTGAGAAGAGTGTGTTAATCCGGTTGCGCACCTCGGGCATCGGCAGCCAGCACGTGTACCTGTGCGAACAGGACGGATCCGCGTACGACGAGGTACTGCGCCTCGGGGGCGGACTCAACTACCGTGATGAGCTGTCGTCGACAGGCATGATCAACGTGGCCAAAGAGGTCACGGGCATCAGTGTCGAGGTCGCCGTTCTCCTCAATCGTGATGGAAGCGGCCCAGCGCTCGTCCAGCGCGCGCACGATCTGG
>CAIVOR010000285.1 GCA_903907615.1 uncultured Microbacteriaceae bacterium
AATCCGCCTCAGGCTGGTGCGCCGATCCGAGTTTTGGTATGCCGTGGGCGCCGAATTTGGCGACGCCTACGGTCAGATTCTTTCTGACGATCTCGTGATCGCGGAGCTCGGCGATATCTCCGCGAGCGAGGCGATTCGGCGGGGGATGCCGCCGCGCGCAGTGTGGGAGGCGCTCTGTCGGGCCGCCGAGGTTCCCGAGAGTCGCTGGCACGGTGTGGGCCTTCCGGCGCCCAAAAATACTGACGCCTAAGCTGCGACACGCCGAATTCCTATTCGAACAAATATTCGAAACAGGATAATCTCCTACACATGCACCGACGTGAGCTGACTTTCCCCGAGAGCACCCTGGCGGCCTTCGCCGTCCGAGGTTGCTCGTACGGTGAGTCACATCACACCGGCGCATCCGCCTTGTCGGAAGCACTGCGCAGCGCCCGTCCCGCCACAGCATCATCCGATGCCACGGCCGGCCGGTAGCGGAGCAGCAGCCCGGCAGCCTATAGGCGAGCACACCTCGACACAGAAAAGGAGACGGCCATGGCTTCAGCAGCAGACCGTGAAAAAGCACTAGAAACAGCACTCGCCCAGATTGACCGCCAGTTTGGCAAGGGTTCCGTTATGCGCCTCGGCAGCGATGAACGCGCTCCGGTTGAGGTCATTCCTACCGGCTCGATTGCGCTCGATGTTGCGCTCGGCATTGGCGGATTACCGCGTGGCCGTATCGTCGAAATCTACGGCCCTGAGTCGTCCGGTAAGACGACCCTCACGCTCCACGCCATCGCCAACGCGCAGCGCGCGGGTGGCATCGCCGCCTTCATCGACGCCGAGCACGCGCTCGACCCCGAGTACGCGCGCAAGCTGGGCGTCGACATCGACGCCCTCCTGGTCTCGCAGCCCGACACGGGTGAGCAGGCGCTCGAGATTGCCGACATGTTGGTGCGTTCGGGATCGATCGACCTCATCGTTATTGACTCGGTAGCCGCACTCGTGCCTCGCGCCGAGATCGAGGGCGAAATGGGTGACACGCACGTGGGTCTCCAGGCGCGCCTCATGTCGCAGGCACTGCGCAAGCTCACGGGCGGACTCAACACCACCAACACCACCATGATTTTCATCAACCAGCTGCGCGAGAAGATCGGTGTCTTCTTCGGTAGCCCCGAGACCACGGCCGGCGGAAAGGCGCTCAAGTTCTACGCGTCGGTTCGCCTCGACATTCGCCGCATCGAAACGCTCAAGGACGGCGCCGAGGCCGTGGGTAACCGTACCCGCGTCAAGGTCGTCAAGAACAAGATGGCCCCGCCCTTCAAGCAGGCCGAGTTCGACATTCTCTACGGAACCGGTATCTCGCGTGAGGGAAGCCTCATCGACTTCGGTGTCGACGAGGGAATCGTCAAGAAGTCGGGTGCCTGGTACACCTATGAGAGCGAACAGCTGGGTCAGGGCAAGGAGAACTCGCGTAACTTCTTACTCTCCAACCCCGACCTTGCCAACGAGATTGAGCAGAAACTCTTGGCCAAACTGATTGTGGCCAAGGAAGATGCTGCGGCAGAGGCCGTCGAGTCACCGGCCGCCGCGGGCAAGTCAGCCAAGTCCACGGTCGAGAAGTCCGGCTCGGCAACCTCAGCCCCCGTTGACGAGTCGCCGAACGATGCGGCAGTCATGGATGCGGCACCGATCGACGCCGCTCCGGTCGCACAGAGCGCCTGATGAACAATGTCACGTTCCTGCCGTGGGTAGAGCCTCCTGAGGTAGAGCCCACGGCAGGAAGTGACGCCGATGTCTCGGTGGTCGCTGAAAGCGTCGTTCCCGAGCATCCCGTCGTTGAGCTTCCCGTCGCCACGCTTCCCCTCGAAGACCGGCATGACGACATTTTAGGCGACGACGATTTAGCGGATGACGAAGCGTCACCTGATGTCGAGACCGCCTTGCTCCGGGCGCTGACCCGCCGTGACATGTCAGAGCGCGAGGTGCGCGCGTGGCTTTCTTCCCGAGATGTTCCCGAGAACGACGTGGAGCAGTGGGTCGAACGCGTGCAGCGACTCGGCTACGTTGACGACCTGCGCATGGCCACCCACCTGGTCGACAAATTGGTTGCTCGGGGAGGCAAGGGCCGACAGGTCATCGTCCAAAAACTGGGCGAGCGCGGTATCGATCGCAGCACGGCAGCTGAGGCCGTTTCTCATCTCGATGACGATTCAGAACAGGCTCAGGCCACAGAACTGGCGGTTGCCCGCGCGTCGCGCATGGGGAGCCTTCCCGCAGAAGCGGCACGCCGAAGACTTCACGGGTTCCTGGCTCGTCGTGGTTATTCGTCCGCAATCATCCGCGAGGCGCTGCAACACGCACTCAGGTAGCACGGCTAGTATTTCCGCATGATCAGTAACACGGGTCCCCAGTATTCACGGGGCGCCCAGAACATGCCGAGCGCATCGAACCAGTACCCGAGTGGTTCGCCGTTGTCGCCATCGAGCGACCCCGCTGGCTACCCGCAAACGGGCTATCCCCAGACCGGTGCGCAGCCCAGCTATTCAGGTCAGCCTTATCAGGAGCAGCCTTATCAGGAGCAGCCTTACGGGCAACAGCCCTCTCAGGGTTATGGCGACACCCGCGGCTACGGTGACCGTCGAGGAAACACCGGGCCCGTGGGGAGCCGACAGGGAGAGTCCTACGGCTACGACTACCGTTATGCCAACGGTGACCTGGGTGACGACCGTCCCGGCGCTAACGCCATGGCCTGGTTCGCGCTTGTTCTCACCCTGATTGCCCTCGCGCTCACGTGGGATAAGTTTGGCGCCTTTATCGCGTTACCCGTTTTCTTCTTTTCGTTCCTCTTTGCGTCGGTCGCCCTGACCAGGCGTGGGCAGCGCAAGTGGCACGCGTGGATTGCCCTGTGGTTGACCGTCCTGGGAAGCTTTGCTGCTCTGGTGAGCGTCACGATCTCGCTCGTCGGACTCATGGGAGGACTCTCGTACGCCGGCGGAACCTCCGTCATGGGTGTGGTCGACTTGCCACCCATGCAGATCGACCGTATTTCGGAAGTGAGAGTGTCCTTTCCCGGCAGCGGGCTCGACTCCCTCACTTTCGATGAGGTTCGCGGCACGTCAACCCCCAGCACGTCAACCTCGAGCACGCCGGTTCCGAGCTCAGCGGCGACCAGCACGCCGGTTCCCACCAACTAGAGCAGGACGAGACGGTTTTCCCGAACGACTTAGGTTCGGTGCGCCCTAGAGTTCGGCACAATGGGTGGTCGACCGGCTCTTAGACTTAAGGCATCATGACGCTTCTGCCCGAATCACCCACCCGTATCGCGCCCAGCGATGCGGCCGTAGGCGTGTCCGGCACTGCCCGCACCTACGAGGTGCGCACGTTCGGTTGCCAAATGAACGTTCACGATTCGGAACGTCTCGCCGGTTCTCTCGAAGCCGCAGGCTACGTGCGCTTTGATGCTGACGAACAAGAGCTTATTGATCCGGACCACGAACGCTCGGGCGATCGGCAGCCCGATGTCGTGGTGCTTAACACGTGCGCGGTCCGCGAGAACGCTGACAACAAGCTTTACGGCAACCTCGGCTACTTGGCCAGCGTTAAGCGCAAGAATCCCGGCATGCAGATCGCTGTGGGTGGCTGTTTGGCGCAAAAAGATCAGGCGGTCATCCTCGACAAGGCTCCCTGGGTCGACGTGGTCTTTGGTACGCACAATATGGGGGCACTGCCACGCCTCTTGGAGCGCTCACGCCACAACGAGGAAGCGCAGCTAGAAATTCTCGAGTCGCTGGAGACTTTCCCCTCAACGTTGCCCGCGAAACGCGACTCCACGTTCAGCGGCTGGGTGTCGATTTCGGTGGGCTGCAACAACACGTGCACGTTCTGCATCGTGCCCGCCCTGCGCGGAAAAGAAAAGGATCGTCGCCCGGGCGATGTCCTGGCCGAAATCGAGGCACTGGTCGCTGCCGGTGCCATTGAGGTCACTCTGCTCGGACAGAACGTCAACACCTACGGTGTGGAGTTCGGTGACCGGCAGGCATTCAGCAAGTTGTTGCGCGCCGCGGGAGAGATCGAGGGCCTCGAGCGCATCCGTTTCACCAGCCCGCATCCCGCAGCCTTCACCGACGACGTCATTGAGGCGATGGCTCAAACGCCCGCGGTGATGCCCCAACTGCACATGCCCCTGCAGTCCGGATCAGATCGCATCCTCAAGGAGATGCGGCGCAGCTACCGCAGCTCCAAGTTCTTGAACATCATCGAGCGCGTGCGCGCGGCCATTCCCGATGCGGCCATCAGCACCGACATCATTGTCGGCTTTCCGGGTGAGACCGAAGAAGACTTCGCCGAGACCATGCGCGTGGTTCGTGAGGCCCGTTTCGCTCTCGCTTTTACTTTTCAGTACTCACCCCGTCCGGGCACCCCGGCGGCCGACATGGCCGACCAGGTCCCTAAGGCTGTGGTGCAGGAACGCTTCGAGCGCTTAGTTGCCCTGCAAAACCAGATTGCCTATGAGGAGAACCAGAAGCAGGTGGGCAGCAGGGTCGACGTGCTGGTGGCCTCGAACGAGGGTCGCAAGGATGCTGCCACCCATCGCCTCAGTGGTCGGTCGCCCGACATGCGGCTCGTGCACTTCTCGTGGCCCGAAGACGTTCCGGCGCCGCGTCCCGGCGATGTCGTGACGGTGACGATTTCCGATGCAGCTCCGTTCCACGTGTTGGCCGATGAGCCGTCGGGGCTTCCGTGGTCAGTTCGAGCCACGCGTGCGGGTGACGCCTGGGACCTCGCGCAGGCCGAAGCCTGTGGCGCGCCCCTCCCGGGTGCCACCTCGGTCTCACCCACCGGCGGCGTCGCGGTCTCTCTGGGCCTGCCCACGCGACGCGCATGACCTCGGGGGTGCCACTCATCGCCGTGGTGGGTGCCACGGGGACCGGTAAGTCGGCCCTCTCGCTCGACATCGCCCGGCGGCTCGCCGCACATGGCCGCGAGGCTGAGGTCGTCAACGCCGATGCGATGCAGCTGTATCGCGGAATGAACATCGGAACAGCCAAGCTCGCGCCCGCGGATCGCGAGGGTGGGGCTCACCACATGATTGATGTCTTGGACGTCACCGATGAAGCGTCCGTGTCGCAGTATCAGCCCCAGGCGCGGAACGTCATCGCCGAGATTATTGCGCGTGGGAACGTGCCCATTCTTGTGGGCGGATCGGGGCTCTACGTCTCGTCCGTGCTGTTCGACTTCGAATTCCCGGGCCACGATGACGCGGTCCGCGCCTCGCTCGAGCAGGAAGCAGAGGAGCTCGGTGTCGGCATCCTCGCAGCACGATTGCGCGCGCTTGCGCCCGAGACGGCCGCACGTATCGATCCGCGGAACGCCCGACGCGTGATTCGCGCGCTCGAGGTCATCGCCATTTCGGGTGACGGTGCCG
>CAIVOR010000286.1 GCA_903907615.1 uncultured Microbacteriaceae bacterium
GAAGTCCACGGAATCCTTCGCCACACCCTGCACGACGACTGCGGCAGTGAGCCCTCGACCGTTACCCAGGGTTACGCGTTCTCCCGCGCGCAAGCGCGAGACGGTGGCCGCATGGCGTCCCTCCGACCCGCCGAGAGCGACACGTTCTCCCACGGCCAGCGCGGTGATTGTTTCGTCAATAAAAAAGTGGGCCATTGATGAACTCGGTCCGGTTAGAGGAATCGGTCGCGAAGCTTGGCAAAGAGGCCCTGCTGGAAAGTCGACAGCACGGGTGGTTGTGGTTTGCGAGAGGCGGCAAAAGAGGCAATCATCTCTTTCTCTTTTGCCGACAGCTTGGTGGGCGTCAGCACGTGCAGCCCCACGCGCAGATCGCCGCGGCCGTTTCCGCGCAGACGTCCGATTCCGCGATCCTTGATGACGAGCACGTCAGCGCTCTGCGCACCCGGCCTAATCTCGAGCTCCACGGGTCCGTCCAGCGCATCGAACGTGAACGTTGTGCCGAGGATGGCGTCGGTCATGGCAACGTCGACGGTGCACAGCAGGTCGTCCTTGAGCCGGCTGAAGGTGTCGTTGTGGCGAACGGAAATTTCGATGTAGAGGTCACCGTGCGGACCGCCGGCCTGCCCGGCCTCGCCGCTTCCCGCGAGGTGCAGGCGCACACCACTGTCGACTCCGGCCGGAACATCGATGGTGACCGTGCGACGCGCGCGCACGCGGCCGTGGCCCTGGCACGACGTACACGGCGTGGCAATGACCGTTCCGAACCCCCGACACGAGCCACAGGGCGACTGCGTCATCACGTTGCCCAACAGCGAACGAACGGTTCTACTGATCATTCCCGCGCCACCGCAGATGTCACAGGTGACGGGCGACGTGCCGGGCTGGCAGCAGGTGCCGTTACACGTCTCACACAGCGCGGCCGTGTCGAACTCAATCTCCTTTTCGACTCCGGCAATCACATCGGCGAGATCGACCTCGATGCGTAGCAGGGCATCCTGTCCGCGCTCACTCCGCGAGCGGGGGCCACGGGACGACTGACCTCCACCAAAGAACGTCGAGAAGATGTCGCCAAAGTCGGCGAATCCCCCGCCGCCGCCGAATCCGCCGCTGTCGCCACCGCGGTCGTAGTTGTCGCGCGAGACGGGGTCGCTCAGCACCTCATAGGCGTGCGTCACCAGCTTGAAACGTTCCTGTGCTTCCTCGTCGGGGTTAACGTCGGGATGCAGTTCGCGCGCAAGGCGACGGTAAGCCTTCTTAATGTCGTCGCTCGAGGCATCGCGCGATACGCCCAGTACTTCGTAGTGATCAGCCACCGAGATTCTTTTCTGTGTCGTTGTGCGTGAGGGGAAGCTTGCTGAGGGAGTGTGATGTGTCGGGGATCAGGCGTCGAGGATGCGCGAGAGGTAGTTGGCCACCGCGCGCACCGCCGCCATGTTGCCGGAGTAGTCCATGCGCGTGGGGCCAATGACGCCCACACGTGAGACCTCACCCAAGCTTGTATAGCCGCTGGCTACGAGGCTGGCCTCGCGGAAATCCTGTGACTCGTGCTCCGCGCCAATGCTCACCGAGACCTCACTGGCCTCCTGACCCATTTCGGTCAGCAATTTGAGCACGGTGACCTGTTCCTCAATGGCATCGAGCAGTGGATAGATGCTGCCCTGAAAATCGTGTTCGGTGCGCACGAGATTTCCGGCGCCCGCCATGACGAGGCGCTGTTGGCGGTTGGCGGCCACCTGATCGGCGAGTGCCGCCCCCACACGCGCCGACGCCTCGGTGAGCGCTGGTGCCAACTCGGGGGCTGCGGCCAGCGCGTCGGCGATCTCGCTGAGCTGTCGCCCGGCCACTGCTGAATTAATGCGCGATCGAAGTTGGGTGATTTCCTCTTCGGTGAGGTCGCGTTCGGTCTCCACCATGCGTTGCTCCACGCGACCGTTGTCGGTGATGAGCACGCTCATCAGACGAGAATTACCCATGCTGACCAGCTCCACGTGCTTCACACGGGCACCGCTCAGCGACGGATACTCGACCACGGCCACCTGGTTGGTCAATTGCGCCAGCAATCGAACGGTGTGGGCGAGCAGCGCGTCGACGTCATCCGATTCGTTGAGAACGCGCTCGATGGCCAGCCTCTGAGCTCCGCTCAGTGTTTTGACGTCAGTCAGGTTGTCAACGAAGACGCGATATCCCTTATCGGTGGGGATGCGTCCACTCGAGGTGTGCGGCGCGGTAATCAGAAGCTCGTCTTCAAGGAGCGACATATCATTGCGGATCGTGGCGGCAGAGACGCCAAACGCGTGACGATCGGCAATCGACTTTGACCCCACCGGTTCACGCGACGAGACGTAGTCCTGCACGATGACACGCAACACATCGAGGCCACGTTGAGAAACCATGCGAACCCACCTGCCTTCCTGTTGCGCGAGTGCGATTGGCACTCACTACGTCTGAGTGCCAATATTACCGGTTTGAGATTGGGGAAATCTTTGCTTGCCCTGCCCCAGAAACAGGACTAATTTGAGTGCCCTGAACATCCACACAACTCGAAAGGTATGGAATGTCAAACGCACAACCCAAACTGTCAAAAGTCGAAGAACAGAACTTCACCTCACTCGGTAACATCCTGGGCATCGTCATTGGATTCATCTCGCCCCTCATCTTCTGGCTGATCTACAAGGACCGCAGCAAGTTCCTTGACACCAACCTGAAGAGCGCCCTCAACTTTCAGTTGACCATGATTGTCGCTTGGGTTGCCGCGGGAATCCTGACCGCCGTATCCTTCGGGATCCTGTCGATCCTCTACGTCGCCATCGGCGTGCTCATCCTCATCTTCTGCATCCTTGCTTTTGTGAAGACCCGCAACGGCGAGGACTACAAGTACCCAATGTCGATTCCCTTCATCAAGTAGGGCGCCCGTCACGGAGGCGTGAGTCGTCAGTCGCTTGTTTCGACGAGTCGACGAACCACTTCATCCGCACGTAGCCGTCCGTTCCGCGTCAACACCAGTTGACCGGTTCGGGCGGCTTCGTCGTTAAGCAGGCCGGTCTCGACCAATTCGGTGACCGTGGCGATGTTGACCGCGCCCGCAGCAACACCCTCGCTCACCCGCAGCCCCAACATCAGTCGTTCGAGCTCACGCTCTTCGGCGGTAGGAACCTCGTAGCCCGCCGCCGGCGTGATGCCAGACGTGAGGAGCCGTTCATACTCAGCTGGATGTTTGACGTTCCACCAGCGCGCCCCAGCAACGTGAGAGTGGGCACCCGGACCAAAACCCCACCAGTCGTGACCGCGCCAGTAGGCGAGGTTGTGTTGCGAGCGGGTCTCCGCAGTGCGCGACCAGTTGCTGATCTCGTACCACTCGAGACCGGCCGACGCAAAAATGTCGTCAGCCATCTCATACATGTCGGCGTGCAGGTCGTCGTCAACCGCCGCAATTTCTCCCCGGCGAATGCGGCGCTCGAGAGCAGTGCCCTCCTCGACAATCAGGGCGTACGCCGACACGTGGTCCACCCCCCACTCGAGCACAGCATCGAGCGATCGGCGCCAATCGTCGAGTGACTCCCCCGGCGTGCCGTAGATGAGATCGATACTCACGTTGAGGCCTGCCGAACGCGCGGCAGTGATGACATCACCGACACGTTCGGGATCGTGCGTGCGATCGAGAGTAGCGAGGACATGCGGGACCACCGACTGCACCCCAAAGCTGACTCGCGTGAAGCCGCCCGCCGCCAGCTCCTCGAGGTACGCCAGATCAACGGAATCGGGATTAGCCTCTGTGGTGATCTCGGCGTGGTCCGATATCCCGAAGCGAGACGCAAGATTTTCACGCATGGCTATGAGTTCGTGCGCCGGCAGGAGCGTGGGGGTTCCCCCGCCAAAGAAAACGGTGTGCAGTGGGCGTAGGCCGCCGGCCTCGCCCACAACGCGGTGGGCCAGTTCAATCTCCCGCGCCACCACCTCAACGTAGGTGTCGCGGCGCGACCCGCGCAGTTCATCACTCGTATAGGTGTTGAAGTCGCAGTAGCCGCAGCGCACGCGACAGTAGGGAACGTGCACATCAGCAGACAGCGGAGTCGCGACGTTCGGCGTGATTCCCGCGGGAAGGCTTCCGTCGGGAGCGGGTCGTCGACCCTCGGGGAGCGGACCGGCCACTAGTCGGCCGAAGAGCCCGGCTCGGTGGCGTCGCGCATCTCGGCGTCTTCGCCGGCCACGGTTTCGCGTGCGTGGGCCACTCGGGCCGGATTCAGGCCTCGGGCGAGACGGCCGCGAACGCGGGACAGAACGAGTAAGACCAGCGGGAACAGCAGGCGCGACGACCGGGCTTCGCCGGGAGCCACAACCTGAACGACCCGCGACCACACGGTGTCGTCTTCGTGATATTCAATGCCAATGAGGAACTCGCCCACAAACGGCTCCGTGTCGAGCGTTCCGAGCGACACCGAGACCACGTTGAGTTCGCGCGTTACGGAAACGACACGAAAGTGCCGTTCGCGTCGCTTGACCGATCGTCCCCACAGAATGGTGACCACGTCACCGGGGGTGATGAAGCCTCGGCCGTCGGCGGCGTAGACCACTTCACCCGTGGTCTTGTTTGTGTGAAAGGCCGTAGCTCCCGCCCCGGCGTAGCCACCCTCGGTCGAACGTTCGACGTGCTCGAGACGAAATCCGGCGGCGTCGATCATGCGCCATGACAGGAGATTTTCTTCGCACCACTCGAAGCGCTGCTCTCCGCTTCCGATGTGCCAGGTCGTGGCCGAGGCACGGAAACCTCGGGGCGGGTACGCGAGAACATCAGGCGCCGCCGTCGCTCCGACAGCCGCGTAAGACACGGCCGCGTCTCTGAACGTTGCTCGGCGCCGCACTAGGGCTTCTTCTTTGCCTCTTCGTCGCCCTGGAGGGCGGCAATGAAAGCCTCTTGGGGAACCTCAACGCGACCCACCATCTTCATGCGCTTCTTGCCCTCTTTCTGCTTCTCCAGCAGTTTGCGCTTACGCGTGATGTCACCGCCGTAGCACTTGGCGAGCACGTCCTTGCGGATCGCGCTGATGGATTCGCGCGCGATGATGCGGGCTCCGATGGCGGCCTGAATGGGCACCTCAAACTGTTGGCGGGGAATGAGCTTCTTGAGTCGCTCGGTCATGAGCACGCCGTAGGCGTAGGCCTTCTCCTTGTGCACGATGGCACTGAACGCGTCGACCTGCTCGCCCTGAAGCAGGATGTCAACCTTCACCAGGTCTGCTTCCTGTTCACCCGACGGCTCGTAGTCGAGCGAGGCATAGCCCTGCGTGCGCGACTTGAGGTGGTCGAAGAAGTCGAAGACGATCTCACCGAGGGGCATGGTGTAGCGAATCTCAACACGGTCCTCGCCGAGGTACTCCATGCCCAGCAGGATGCCGCGCCGCGACTGACACAGCTCCATGATTGTTCCCACGTAGTCCTTGGGCGCCAGAATGGCAACCTTCACGACGGGCTCAGAAACACTCTTGATTTTGCCGGTGGGATACTCGCTCGGGTTCGTAACCTCGATGAACTTTCCGTCATCCGTCGTCACGGCGTAGGGCACACTCGGTGCCGTCGCGATGAGGTCGAGTCCGAACTCGCGCTCGAGTCGCTCGGTGATGATTTCGAGGTGGAGCAGGCCGAGGAATCCGCAGCGGAAGCCGAAGCCCAAGGCGACCGACGTCTCGGGCTCATAGTTCAGTGAGGCATCAGAGAGTTTGAGTTTGTCGAGCGCCTCACGCAGATTCGGATAGTCACTGCCGTCAATGGGATACAGGCCCGAGAAAACCATGGGCTTCGGGTCGGTGTAGCCGTCGAGGGCAATGGTGGCCGGCTTGACCTGATCGGTCACGGTGTCGCCCACCTTGGACTGGCGCACGTCCTTCACGCCCGTGATGAGGTATCCCACCTCACCTACGCCCAAACCTTGGGACGGTGTGGGTTCGGGAGAGCTCACACCGATCTCCAGCAACTCGTGCGTGGCACGCGTCGACATCATCTGGATTTTTTGACGCGGTGAGAGTTTGCCGTCTACCACGCGCACATACGTGACCACTCCGCGATAGGCGTCGTAAACGGAGTCAAAGATCATGGCGCGGGCAGGTGCTGTTGGGTCACCCTGAGGCGCGGGCACGAGCTCGACGACGCGATCGAGAAGTTCCTCGACTCCAGCACCCGTCTTACCCGAGACGCGCAACACGTCGGAGGGGCTGCCGCCAATGAGGGACGCCAATTCCTTGGCGTACTTTTCAGGATCGGCGGACGGCAGGTCAATCTTGTTCAACACCGGGATGATGGCCAGGTCGTTGTCGAGCGCGAGATACAGATTGGCCAGGGTCTGAGCCTCGATGCCCTGAGCGGCATCCACCAAGAGGATGGCGCCCTCGCAGGCAGCCAACGACCGCGACACCTCGTAGGTGAAGTCCACGTGGCCGGGCGTGTCGATCATGTTCAACGCGTAGGCGCTGCCGTCGACCTCCCAGGGCAGACGCACGGCCTGGGACTTGATGGTGATGCCGCGCTCGCGCTCAATATCCATGCGATCGAGGTACTGCGCACGCATGGAGCGATCGTCGACAATTCCCGTGATTTGCAGCATCCGGTCGGCCAAGGTCGACTTACCGTGGTCGATGTGCGCAATGATGCAAAAGTTGCGAATCTTTGCCGGATCAGTCGACGCTGGCGTAAGCGGGGTTCGGGCGCGAGGAGACATGACGCTCAAGTCTCCCACGACTTAACCCGCGGTTTTCGCACAATGCCCGCCAACTGATAGCCTGAACACAGACTTTCGCGGAATCCCACACCCGCGAGGTATGTAGAAGGCGCCCCTCTATCGCCCGAAACAACCCCGACAGTCAAACTCCACGCTCGCCCTTGTGCGGGACGTGACAAAACGAAGGTAATTTCAGTGGCAAATATCAAGTCGCAAATCAAGCGCAACCTCACCAACGCCAAGGCGCACGAGCGTAACAAGGCGGTGAAGAGCGAGGTCAAGACCGCCATTCGCTCGGCACGCACGGCCATCGCCTCGGGCGACAAGGCTGCAGCAGCAGATGCCGTTCGCGTTGCCGGTCGCAAGATCGACAAGGCCGTTAGCAAGGGTGTTCTGCACAAGAATCAGGGCGCTAACCGCAAGTCGGCTATTGCCGCCAAGGCCGCATCGCTCTAGAGCGAACGCTCGCACAAACGCACTTCTCAACGGTGTCCCGCTTCGGCGGGGCATCGTTTTTTTAAGTCAGCCCGTAATTGGCCACCACATTGACCATGCGCTCCAGGGCATAGACCGGGTCGCGGGTGGCTCCCTTGACGTTGCCGTCAGCGGCGGCCACCGCAACGATGGCGGCAGCCAGGCCGCCCTCGCTCCAACCGCTCAGGTCGCGTCGGGCTCGGTCAATCTGCCAAGGCGCCGCCCCAATGGCGCCCGCTAACTCGCCCGACGACCGTCGATCGCCCATGACGCGCGCCATAACGCGCAGCTTGCTCGCGAAGGCCGCCACCATCGGCACCGGGTCAGCACCGGACTCCAGCGCATTGCGCAACGAAATGAGGGCATCACCGGGGCGACCCGCAATGGCGATATCGGCTACCCGAAACGCCGTGGCCTCGGCGCGGCCGCCGTAGTAGGTATCGACATCCCGCTCATCGATATCACCCGAGGTATCGGCCATCAGCTGTTGGCATGCGGCGGCCAACTCTGCACCGTTCGATGAGAAAGCTGCCACGAGACCGCGCACCGCACCGGGCGTGATGCGCCGGTCACCGGCGTCGAACTCGGCGAGGGCAAACTCGAACTTGGCGTTGTCCGACTTGAGCTCGTCGACAATCACCTCGATGCCACCGCCGGTGCCCACCCGAATCGTGTCGAGAATCTTCTTGCCCCGAACACCGCCGCCGTGACGCAGCACGAGAGTGGTGTCGGCGTCGGGAGCCGAGAGGTAGGAAACCACATCCTCAATGAACTCGTCGGTGCACTTTTCGAGGTTCGTCACACGAATCAAACGCGGTTCACCAAAGAGTGACGGACTCGCGAGAGTGAGCAACTGCCCGGTGGCATAGGAAGCGGCATCGAGGTCGGACACCTCGAGCGACGGATCTGCCGCTCGCAATTGCTGGCGGACAGACGTGATGGCGCGTTCGGCAAGAAACTCTTCGGGTCCCGTGACCAACACGACCGTCGCCGGTCGCGCCTCGCGCCAGCCCAGTTGCGGGATGGCGACGGAGGTCTTGACCTTGCTCGATCGACCCGATGCGGTTGCCACGAAAGATTCCTTAGCCGGTGGTGGACTCTGCCGTGTTTAGCCTAGCCAGACCCACCCCCACCGCTCGCTCTCCACACGCGCAGGTCGCCGAGAGAGGCAGAGATCAAAACCATGCCCGACAGATCGGTTCGTTCGCTGCGGGCCCCCACACTCTCAATCAAGTCAAGTGTCTTGTGTGTGGGATGCCCGTAGCCGTTGTCGCGCCCGACGGACAGCAAAGCCAACCGGGGATGCAATACCGCCATGAGCCGAGACGACTGATCTGCCGATCCGTGGTGCGCCACCTTGACGATGTCGACACGTCCCAGACCGGGATGATCTGCGAGAAGCGCGTTTTGCGCTTCCTCCCCGAGGTCGGCCAGAAAAAGAGCCGTGAAACCCGGTGCCACAACGCTGAGCGCGATGCTACCGGGGTTGCCACCCTGCATGCTGGGATGACCAGGCGCCGGCCACAGGATCGTGCACTCCGTATCGCCCAGGGAGAGATGCTGCCCCGCCGTGGCACGAGACACCTCGATACCGTGCGTCATCATGTCGCCAACCACCCAGGCATCGCGCTCGCGCTGGGGAGCCGAGATCACGGCTCTCGCGGTGCGACCATAGAGCGCGTCAATCCCACCCGCGTGATCCATGTCGAAGTGCGTCAACATCACGACGTCGAGCGTGGAGATGTCCAGTTCGCGCAGGCACGCGTCGACCGACTCGGGATGTCGACCCGTGTCCACGAGAATCTGGTGCGGTGCGCCGCCTTGGTCGAATCCGCGCACGACAAGCGCATCGCCTTGACCCACGTCGCACATGGCGATGCGCCAGTCGGTGGGACGCGTAACGAGAACGCCCACGGAATGCGTGAGCCCCGCAACGAGGGACAGCCCGAGGGTGAGAGCTGTGCCGACCGCTCCCACTGTGCGACACGGTCGCCGGCGGGCCAGAATCACGACACACAGAAACACGCTCGCCGCCGCCGCGCAGGCGACACCGCCGAGTCCGTCGAGCCACGGCAGGCTCGCCAGTGGTAACCGCGCCACAGTGTTGGCCACCGCGGCAATCCACGCAGCCGGAACCCACCCCACCCAGGCAAGCGCGTGCGCGAGCCACGGCGCAACGGGCGCCACAACGAAGGCGGCCATTCCCAGAATCGTGGCGAGTGGAGCCGCCGGCTCGGCGAGCATGTTGGCGATCACACCGTAGGTGGGCCACACCGGGGCAAACAGAACGATGAGCGGTTGGCACACCAATTGTGTGGAGACGGGAACCGCGAGGACGAGGGCCGCGTTTTGACGCTGGGTTGGCGATGTTTTCATAAACCAGCGCTGCGCCGACCTCCGTTCGAACAACGCCTCAGCCCACTCCACGAACCGGCGTGCCAACACGGGCGCGAGCGTCAAGATGGCCACAGTCGCAGCGACCGACAGCGTGAACCCCGGCGACACAGACCACTCGGGAAAAATGAGCAGCAAGACGCACACCGCAAACGACACCACGGGGATGCCCGCGCCCGGGCGCCCCGAAGCCACCGAAATGAGAACGACAGCCGCCATGACCGCGGCTCGCACGACGCTCGGTTGGAGTCCCACCACCATGACGAAACCCACGAGGGCGATGAGGCCAACCAACACCCGCGTCCAGCGAGGTGCGCCCAGCAGCGCGGCCAACGCCATCACGCTCACCGTGACGATGGCGCAGTTTGCCCCCGAGAC
>CAIVOR010000287.1 GCA_903907615.1 uncultured Microbacteriaceae bacterium
ATTGATGACGCCCAGCCGACGGGCAACGGGCTCGACTACGAATTTTCCCCTCTTGCTCCTGACACCATCGTGGACTCATGGACAATCACGTGTACCAACGACGCTGACCCCACGGACATCGTGACGGGCACGTCGGCAACGTCCCCCTTCACCATGGGCCGCTTCACCAACGGTGCGAGCTACTCGTGTGACGTTGATGCTACAAATGCCGCGGGAACGGGTTCCGACACCGGTTTCACCTTCGGCCCCGTGACACTGGTCGGCGTCAACCTCGCGCTTGACCTTGAGGTGGGTGCCAACTTTGAGGGCGCAAGCACGGTTATCTCGGGTGGTGGCCTCCAGGCCACCAGCCCCTATGACCTGACGATGCACTCTGAGCCGATCGTCATTGATCAAGGTGTGACCGACGCCGATGGAAACTTCACGAACACGGTGAACATCCCGGCCGAGGCCTGCCTCGTCGGCGTGCACGAGTTGATCCTCACGGGCGTTGACCCCGACGGAAACCCCGTGTCAGACACCCAGTGGGTGGAGCTCGGCATGAACTGCGACGTGTTGCAGATTTCGCGCACCGAGATCACCCCTTCGTTCGACCCGAGCCTGCCCGACACGGGTGTGGTGTGGGCCACCTTCATCGGCGTGGCTCTGCTGGGCGGATTCCTGTTCCTCCTCGCCGGCGGAACCTTCAGCACCAAGGGTCGCCTGCGTGCCGCGGGAATTGACCTTCAGCTGAAGCAGAAGATGGATGCCCTCAACGCGTCACTCGAGCGCATGGAACGCCAGCGCCGAATCCGCCGCAACCGTAAGTAGGTAACGCGGACTCACGCACGAGAAGAAGGGCCTCGCCAGAACGGCGGGGCCCTTCTTCTGTTCTCTGGCACATCCATGAGTGAGATGAGGCAGGGGTAATGACTCCTGAGGGCGTCAGGCTAGAGTGAGAGAGACAAAGGGATTCAAACATCGCCGTTTGGAGCTGATAATGATGAATAACGTCCCTGCACATAATCCCGCCGGTTGGCGAAACGTCCCGGCAACGTCCAAGCCGATTGACCACGCTAAGGTCAAAAAACTACTGGCAGCCGAATGGAAGAAGTTCTCTGCCGCCACCGGTAAGTCGGCAAAGCACAACAAGTTGGCCAGCAAGACTCTGCCACTCGGTGTGACGTCGAGCTTCCAGCACTGGGACCCCTATCCCATTTCGATAGCGTCGGCCAAGGGGGCTTACTTCACCGACGTCGACGGTCGCAAGCTGCTCGATATGTCGATGGGTTTTGGCGCCATGTTGGTGGGTCACCTCAACCCCCTCGTGGTCTCGAAAGTCAAGGAGACCCTCGACAAGACGGGAACTCTGTTCGTCACCCCGTCACCCTCGGCCACCGAGATCGCTGAGCGCTTTAAGAAGCGCTTTGGTCTCGACATGCTGCGCTTCACCAACTCGGGAACCGAGTCCACGATGTACGCCATTCGCGTGGCGCGCGCCGTCACCAATAAGAAGGCCGTCATCAAGATCGAGGGTGGCTATCACGGTGGTTACGACCCGCTTCAGGTTTCGGTCAAGCCGGCC
>CAIVOR010000288.1 GCA_903907615.1 uncultured Microbacteriaceae bacterium
CTCAACAGCTTCGGCCTCGGGAACGACGACGACCTCGCCCGTCGAAAGCGGAATCTCGATTTCCGTTGTGTGCAGAGCCTTGAGTTCAGCAATCGTGGTGGGCACCGGGCCGGACCCCAGTTCGAGACCCGTCTCGACGGTTTCCGCGAGGGGCAGGACAGGCTCGACGGCGGCAGCGCGCGCAGCGCGGGTTGAACGACGGGTGGGCGCGGCGGGAGCAGCCCGGGTAGACCGACGGGTGGGCGCGGCGGGAGCAGCCGGGGCGGGCGTCGCTGCGGGCTTGGCCGTAGCCTTGGGTGCGACTGTCCGCTTGGCCGGAGTGGTGCGCTTGGCCGGAGTTTCGGCTGCGGGCTTCTTTGCTGCTCGGCTAACCGGCTTCTTTTCCGTCACGATAATAATCCTTAGTTACTTGGCGTTCTTCCTATCCTACCGAAGTGGCTCCGAAGTCGGGCTCATCAGAGTGATGAGGAGGGCAGGGGAAAACCCATTTCACTGTCGATGACGCCTCATTTAGGCACTCCCCCGTGAGTGAAGGTAACTTAGTACTCGTGCATGTGCTGAGTTTGAGCTCCCTCAAGGGAGGCGTGGGTAAGACCACGGTCACCCTTGGCCTTGCTTCCTCGGCTTTTTCGCGGGGTATTCGCACGCTTGTGGTGGATTTCGACCCGCAATCCGACGTCTCTACCGGGCTTGGGGTACAGAACCGCAATCGCCTCACCGTTGCCGACGTCATCGCCTCGCCGAAAATCAAAGTCATCCGCCAAGCCGTCGCCCCCACAGCATGGTCGACACCGGGACGCATGGCCGTCGACGTGATGATCGGGTCCCCCTCGGCCATCAATTTCGATGGACCACACCCCACCTCGCGCGAGATCTGGCGACTCGAAGAAGCCCTAGCGCTTATCGAGACGGAGTACGACCTCGTTCTTATCGACTGTGCACCGAATCTCAACGCCCTGACCAGGATGGCCTGGGCGGCGAGTGACCGCGTTGGCGTCGTTTCCGAACCTGGACTGTTCTCAGTCGCTGCCGCGGATCGCGCGCTGCGCGCCATCGAGGATGTTCGTCGTGGCCTGAGCCCGCGACTCCAACCCCTCGGACTCATTGTCAACCGAGTGCGCAACGCCTCCGTCGAACACCAGTTCCGCGTTCAAGAACTGCGCGAGATGTTTGGGCCCCTCGTGCTGAGCCCGCTACTGCCCGAGCGCACGTCACTGCAACAGGCACAGGGAGCCGCTCAGCCCGTGCACGCGTGGCCTGGCGAGGCCGCCGCCGAGATGGCGCAAAACTTTGACCTGCTTCTCGAGCGGGTCATGCGCAACGTACGCTAGCTGGCTTTCGTGACGCAGAGCGAAGGAACGCTCTAGCCGATTTTACGAATGCGACGCAGCGTCAGTTCGTCGTTGGGATCAATCTGCTCGGTGCTCATTTCGATCAGGCTGGATTCAACCTCGCGAACAACCTTGCCCACGGCGATTCCGAAGACGCCCTGCCCGCGCGACAGAAGGTCAATCACCTCGTCGTTGGAGGTACACAGGTAAACCGAAGCTCCGTCGCTCATCAACGTGATCTGAGCGAGGTCGTAGACACCCTCGGCCTGAAGCTGCTCGATGGCAATGCGCACCTGCTGCAGAGTGACGCCGGCATCCAGGAGTCTCTTGACGAGTTTCAATTTGAGGATGTCGCGAAAACCGTAGAGACGCTGCGAGCCCGAGCCCGAAGCATCGCGCACGGTGGGGACGACAAGGCTCGTGCGTGCCCAATAGTCGAGTTGACGATATGAGATGCCTGCGGCGCGTGCGGCAATTGCTCCGCGGTAGCCTACCGAGTCATCGTGCTGAGGGAGACCGTCGGTAAAGAGCAAGCCCGTGTCAAGCGTCGAACGCTCCGGGGTGATTTCAGCCATGGCTTCTCCTCTTACCCAAACCTTTACCTTCAACTTGCTGTTGAAGCTTTTTTACTCTACTGAGTAGACAACCGTGCGAGTGTATTTGGAGCACACGCTCTCTCGGCGTGTCGCGAATCGACATCTTCTCGCAGGTTCAGGTTACGCCTAAGAGAGGTTCTTGGATATAACGGCGCGCAACAAGAACGCACGAACGACATCCATGTGTGTCGACAATTCGTTTGCTCTGTTGTGCGCTCGAGCCCGAGTGGCCACGTCGTTCTTTTTCTGCACCGCTGTAAGCGCACGCTCAATGAGGGAGAACTCTCGCTCGGCAGCAGTGCGGAGGGTAGACAGGTGGCGGGGCTCAATGCCGGATCGCTGCAACTCCACAAGCGCACTCAGCACGTCGACCGACTCTTGCCCGAAGGAGTCGGCAGCGGGAAGGAAGCCTGCGGAGACCGCGTCTTGCACGAGGTTGCTGGATGCACCTGCCGCCTTGGCCAGCTCGGCGCGAGTGAAGCGCTGGGGCGCACTCAGGGCCGAGGCTGTAGAGAGGCCCGATGCTGACGGCAGACGCGACACATCTCCCGTCGACGATGCCTCAAGGTGATCCTTGATGACGCGCAGAGGGAGATACTGATCGCGCTGCATGACAAGAATGAGACGTAGGCGCTCGATGTCGCTCGGCGAAAATTTTCGATAACCGGACTCGGTTCGCGAGGGCGAGACCAACCCTTGCTCCTCGAGGAAACGAAGTTTGGACGGGCTTAGATCAGGAAAATCGGGTGAGAGCTTTGCCAGAACTTGGCCGATGCTCAAGAGTCCCCGCTGAGTGCTCCGCTCGTCGCGAGCCGCCATGGCCATCCTTAAGCGCCCATTCCGTGACGCGAGCCGAAGTAGGTCAGTCGGAACTTGCCCACCATGACTTCAATGCCATCGATGAGGGCGGCCCGGTCAACAAGCTGCCCTGCGACATAGGTGCCGTTGAGGGAGCCAAGGTCGCGCACCTCAAAACCGTGCGGGGTGCGACGGAATTCAGCGTGCTGGCGTGACACCGTGACGTCGTCGAGAAAGATGTCGGAGTCGGGATGCCGACCGGCAACGTGAACATCGTTGTCCAGTAGGTAGCGCGCGCCCTGGTCTGGACCGCGACGAATAATCAACAGTGCCGAGTTTCTCGGCAGGGCCGCGATGACGTCGCGCTCGTCGGGGGCAAGGTCGGATATGTCCGCGACGGAACCTGCAAAGTCTGATGAGGGAAAGGCGCTGGTGTCGGCAGAATCAGACGACGACGGGCGCTCTGCTGAATTATTTTCACTGGTCATGGCCGACAGATCCTCCCTCGTCAATTACCCTACCCGATGATGAAGTCCCCTAAAATAGCGGAGACGAAAGGTTACCCTCCAATGACTGCCCTCATCACTTGCCTCTGGATTCTTGCCGGAATCTGCGCCCTCACCTGGGTGCTCTCGCTCATCACCAAGGAATACTCGTGGGTCGACCGCATCTGGTCGATCATCCCCCTCGTTTATGTCTGGGTCTTCGCTGGCGTCGCTGGCTTCACTGACCTCCGACTCAACGTGATTGCCGTCATCGTGACCCTGTGGGGAGCCCGCCTCACCTTCAACTTCGCGCGCAAGGGTGGCTACGCCCCCGGCGGCGAAGACTATCGCTGGGAGATTCTGCGTCAGCGAATCACCGGATGGAAGTGGCAGGCGTTCAACCTGTTCTTCATCGTGATCTTCCAGAACGTGTTGCTGTTCCTCATCACGCTCCCCGCGTACACCTCCTACGAGAACCGCCAGACCCCGTTCGGCGTTTTCGACGTGATCGTGACCGTCGCGTTCCTGGGCCTTCTCCTCATGGAGACCGTCGCCGATCAGCAGCAGTGGAACTTCCACCAGTGGAAGAAGTCCGAAGTCGCCGCCGGCCGCACCCCCAAGCCGGGCTTCCTCACGACCGGCCTTTTCGCCAGCTCACGCCACCCCAACTTCTTCGCCGAGCAGGCGCAGTGGTGGGTACTCTTCTTCTTCGGTGCTGCAGCTGCCGAGTCGATTCTGCAGTGGATCATCATCGGCCCAGTGCTCCTCACCGTGCTCTTCATCGGTTCATACCGTTTCGCCGAGGAAATCTCGTCGTCGAAGTACCCGGACTACGTGCAATACCAGAAACGTGTCAGCCCGCTGATTCCTTGGTTCCCACGCCGCGCCGAGGAAGCCGAGACGGCAAAGGCCTAACAGAGCGCAAAGCCGCCTCGTCCGCGGGCTTGGTCTTCTCGGAGACTGAGCCCGCGGACTTTTTAGTCGGCGGCGGCTAACTGACCGCAGGCGCCGTCAATGTCGCTGCCGCGAGTATCCCGCACGGTAGTGGGGATGCCCGCCGCCTCAAGGCGCCGCACGAACTCGTTGGTGGTCGCACGCGTGGACGCCGTCCAGACGGATCCCGGCGTGGGGTTGAGTGGAATGGGGTTCACATGCACCCATCCACGACCGCGTTCGTTGAGCTTTTCACCCAGAAGGTCGGCGCGCCAGGCGTGATCGTTCATATCCTTGATGAGTGCGTACTCGATGGAGACGCGTCGGCCCGTCTTGTCAAAGTAGGCGCGAGCGGCGTCTAAAACCTCGTCTACCTTCCAGCGCGAATTGACGGGAATCAGCTCGTCACGCAGTCCGTCGTCGGGGGCGTGCAACGACAGCGCAAACGTGAGCGGCAGGTTCTCGTCCGCGAGTCGAGCGATACCGGGAGCCAAGCCCACAGTCGACACGGTGATGTGTCGTGCCGACATCCCGAGACCATTGGGCTGGGGTTCAACCATGCAACGAATGGCGCGCATCACGCGGTTGTAATTGGCGAGCGGCTCCCCCATGCCCATAAACACGATGTTGCTCACGCGCTCGAGGGACGTCTCGCCGGCGCGTTTTCCGCCCAGTTCCCCTTGAGCGATGGCGTGATTGGCGCGCACAATTTGATCTACGATTTCGGCTGAGGACATGTTGCGCGTGAGACCCGCCTGCCCGGTCGCACAGAAGGGACAGTTCATGCCGCAGCCCGCTTGCGACGAAACGCACAGCGTGATGCGGCCCGGATAACGCATGAGCACCGACTCCACGAGGGCACCGTCGAACAGCCGCCACAGAAACTTGATGGTGTCGCCCTTGTCCGTTTGCAGGCGCTTCACCTCGGTCAGCAGTGGCGGAAGGCTGGCAGAGACGAGAGCCTCACGACCTTCGGCGGGAAGGTCGGTCATGTCCTCGGGTGCGGACGAGTA
>CAIVOR010000289.1 GCA_903907615.1 uncultured Microbacteriaceae bacterium
ACCCCGCCCCTCTCGCCCCCCGATGGAGTGGGCAGATCGATTCTTCATTTGTGCGACGTCTTTTTGCAGCGTAATACTGCGCGGACCCTCGAACAGGAGCGGGCCGCAGTGGCGGACACGATAGAGCGTGCTGTCGATGCCGGCGTCTCGAGCGCCATCATTGCCGTCAATGCCGCGTGGGGATCGAACTGGTTGGGCGCGTTTTCCGAAGAGCAGCGAATGGAGGCCCTCGCCTTTCAGCGGGACGCGTGGATCACAGCGGGAATCCCCATAACGGGTGTGTACCTAGGCGACCCCATGAGCTGGAACACGCCTCGGGTTGTTCGTGCTCACGTTCGCCACGTCATCGAGACGTGGCCAGACCTCACTTCTGTTCACCTCCACCTGCACAACGGACGCGGCACGGCCCCCTTATCGGCCTATGCGGCACTGCACGAGTTGGACGAACGCCATGAACTCATCATCGATTCGTCGATTGGCGGCATGGGCGGCTGCCCCTATTGCGGAAACGGCCGAGCCACGAAGATGATCCCCACGGAAGACCTTGTCTTCCTGTTGGAGAGCGAAGGGATCGATACGGGGGTAGACCTGCCAGCACTCATCGAGGCAGCTCACCTTGCCGAAGGGGTCGTGGGGCACGAACTCTATGGGCATGTGTCGAAGGTCGGCGCCCTGCCCTCGGGGCAGTCGCTTTATGCCATGGACATGCCTCTTATTGAGACCATCGCCGAGGCACAACACTTTCGGTTAGGCCCCGATACTTATGCCGGCGGCTCGGCGCCGTGGAAATCACCCATCACGTCAGTGCACCGCGAGGGGCCTTCCGGGCGTGGGAGTTCGCCGACGGGTGGCGAACCAGAATGACAACGTCGCCGCAGCCCGGCACGGGCTCTCTCGCGGGTCTCCGCGTCGTTGAGATCGGAACGAGTGTTGCCGCCCCCTATGCGGCCCAGATCCTCGGAGATTTTGGCGCGGATGTCGTCAAGGTGGAACGCATCGGCACCGGTGATGACAGCCGCAGTTGGGCTCCGCCTCAGTGGGACGGGTTCAGTGTGACGTTCCTGGCCCTGAACCGCAGCAAACGGAGTCTCGTTGTCGACTACAAATCCGACGCGGGCAAGAAGATTTTGGAAAGCCTCATTTCGGAAAGCGACGTACTCATCCAAAACCTCCGGCCCGGTGCGCTCGCGGCCGCAGGATTTGATGCGGGACAGATCAGGGCCCTGAATCCGCGCCTCATTTACTGCGAGCTGTCGGGTTTCGGCGCCGTGGGTCCGCGGGCGAGTGACCCGGCCTATGACCCGCTCGTGCAGGCCTTCAGCGGAATCGTCAGCATTACCGGTGACGAGAGCAGCGCACCGTCGAGAGTCCCCGTTTCTCTTCTCGACATGGGTACGGGAATGTGGGCCGCCCTCGCCGTGTTTGAGGCTTTGCGTCGACGAGACCAGACGGGCTTGGGAAGTCACGTGGAGCTGTCTCTTTTGCAGACGGCTCTGACATGGTTGACCATTCCGCTCATGGGTGTTCAGTCGGGAAGCCCGGTTCCCGGTCGCCAGGGGTCTGGACTTGCGGGCGTCGTGCCCTACGGCGCCTTCCCGTCATCCGACGGGTACGTTTTTATCTCGGCGGGAAACAATCAGACGTGGCACGACCTACTCGATGCTCTGGGGGCGGGGCACCTCAAGGAAGTAGACGACTATTCGACCAACCCACAACGGGTGATGCATCGTGAAGGCGTGACGCGAGACCTGTCGGCAGCAACGTCCCGGTTCACGTCTCACGAACTCGTCGGACTGTTAGCCGCAGCGCGCATCCCGCACTCACCGGTGCAAACGTTGGACCAAGTCCTCGGCGATGAGCAGGTTCATGCTCTGGGTCAGTTCACGGCACTCCAGCATGACGCGATAGCTGACTTCACTACCCTCAATCTCCCGATGACGTTCGACGGCGCCTATCCCGAAA
>CAIVOR010000290.1 GCA_903907615.1 uncultured Microbacteriaceae bacterium
CCGAGCATTGCGTAGCCGGCGGCAATGGCAATGTCGGCAACACGAACCGTGCGCACGGTGTCGTTGAAGTCAATGACTCCCTGCACGCGCACGGGGTGAGCGGGATTCACGAGAACGTTGTGCGTGTTGAGGTCCTGGTGAACCGTGGCGACCGGAAGTCCCTCGAGTCCGGCAAAAGCGGCGGCCGCGTACGCCATGATTTCGCGAACTATTCGCGTCTCGGCGGATTCCGGCAACCGATCCAGCGACTCGTGCAGCGCCTCCAGCGAACGGGTAAGCACCCAGAAATGTTCGGGCAGTCCGGGTGGTGGAACGAGGTCGCCCAGCGCCGCGGTGAGCTGAGCTGACACCGCGCCAAGGTCGGAGAGGAACTCCGGCCCGGGAACCACGTCGAGGCTCGACATCAACTCGCCCTCGAGATAACTCAGCACGCGGACGACGTGCGTCACGTCGGCGACGTCGATCGAAACGCGAAGGGCCCCCGACAGCGCGGGAACAAGGTGAGGCACCTCGAACCCAAAGGAGTGCTCGGCCAGGCGCACGTGAACCATTTCCTGCCAGATGAGCTCGGGCGCGTCGATGACATCGGGGCGCGCCTTGACGAGGAAGGCTTCGCCCGAGTCGCTTGCCATGCGGATGCTGGCATCTGTCTCGCCCTCAATCACCATGGTGGGCGTCAGACTCAGCCCATAAATCTGGCCCAGATCGCTGGCGAGCCGAGCCACGACCGCGTCGGAAAAGTGGACGAGCGTCATTGCCGGAGTGCAGCGAGGGTGTCGTCGAGGGCACTCACCACGCGCTCGACGTGCGTGGGCTGGAACACGAGCGGTGGACGCACCTTGAGCACGGTGCCTTGCGGACCGGTCGAGCTTATGAGCACACCTCGATTGCGTAGCCCGTTGACGATGGCGTCCACGAGGACCTTGCTCTCGGCCGGCGTCTCGCGAACCGTTGACAAATCTCCGCCGGCAATGAGGCCCGTGCCGCGAACGGTTGCGGTGAGACCGTGGGCCGCCAGTGTCTCGCCCAGTCCCTGCCGAAGCAGCGCTCCAGTCGTGACGACGGTGGCCAAAACATCGAGGCGTTCGAGTTCGTCGAGCACCGCGTCGGCGGCGGCGATGCACACCGGATTACCGCCGAACGTATTGAAGTAGCGGAACGTGTCGCCGTAGGCGTCGAGGAGTTGAGCAGTGCCCACGAGCGCGGCGATGGGTAGCCCGTTACCCATGGGCTTTCCCAAGATGACGAGGTCGGGCACAATGCCGTGCCGGTCGAAGCCCCACAGGTGCGTGCCGGTGCGCCCGAAGCCGGACTGCACCTCATCGGCGATAAACACGCCGCCCGCAGCGCGAACGGCCTCGCGGACCGGAGCCATGAAGCCGACAGGATCCGTGTAAACGCCGTCGCTCGTCAATACCTGATCCATGATGAGTCCGGCGAAACCCACACCCCGCGCCTCGAGAGTAGCGATGGCCTCGCGCACCCGCCGCGCAAACTCTTCTCCTCCGTCGCCCGCGGCAAGGGCATCCTCCGGAACGTCAACGAGCGCGATGCGGTCGTCGAGATAACGACGCGACAGGCTCGGGCTCACGGCATGGGTTGCTGCGGTGGTGCCGTGATACGCGTTCGAGGTGGCAATCACTCCCTCGTGCCCGGTCGTAAACCGAGCCACTTGGAGCGCGAGGTCAACCGCTTCGCTGCCCGAACACGTGAAAATCGTCTTATTCAGCGCGGCGGGAAACAAGCTCTCGAGGCGCGACGCGTACTCGGCAACAGACGGATAGATGTAGCGCGTGTGCGTATTAGCGATGCGCAACTGTGCGGCGACGCGGTCGGCAACGTGCGCATTGCTGTGTCCCACGACGGGCACGTTGTTGTAGACATCCAGTAGCGGGGTGCCCGACGCGTCGTGAATCCAGACGCCCTCGGTGTGGTCCACCACCACCGGATTCTCGTAGAACAGGCGATACGACGACGGCAGTGCCTCGCGCCGCGCATCCAGAGGCGACGTCTCGGCGGTCATGACCCTATTCTCCCCGGAGGGCAGCCGTCGCGGCGACATCCACCTCAAGCGAGGCGTCAATGCGGTCGCTGGTGAACACGACTCCGTAGTCGTTGCGGGCACTCGCCAACGAGACGAAACCGGCCAATACGTCGGTGCGCACACTCTCGGCGGGGCGATCGTGCGGATTTCCGTATCCGCCTCCACCGCTCAACCGGTGTCCCACCATCTCGCCACGCGCGAGCGTGACGCTGCCAATGAGCGGCGCCGACACTTCGGCTCCCCCCTCGCGCAACACATAGGGCTCGGACGGTGCGGCATCGCCGCCGCCGGCCACACCCCGCGGCGGGTTGACGTTGCCATCGGTCACGTAGTGAGCTGTCATCTGGTCGACCACCGGCCCGTACTCGCACACGATTCCCGGCGCGCCGCGCCACTGACCGACACCGCCCGAGTCGGTGCGCACGCGCATTTGTCGGATGAGGATCGGGTACTTCTGCTCGTCCACCTCAACGCTGTCGCGCAGCATCAGGCCGTTTGTCACCGAATTGCCGAACGTGACCCAGCCGTCATAGCCAGGACCGCCCGGTCCACCCTGACTCCCGATGAAGAGTTGGTTGACGAACGTCGCGTTGTTTCCACCACGCGTGTCCTGACCCGAAATCACGGCGAAACCGGGACCGAGACCGTTGGACCCCTCGGCCATTCCCTGACCGGGCCAGCGTTCGGCAATGATGCGCTGCGTGGTCATCACGAGGCGCTCCCCCACATTGGTGGTGGCCACGGATGTGGAGTGCGGAAACTGGGGGCGACCCACGATGCAGTTGTCGCGAATCATGACCTCGATGCAGCGGAAACTGCCCGCATTTCGGGGCACCGAGGCATCGAGGCAGTTGAGCACACCGGTCATCGAATTGTTGATCGAGCACGTTTCCGACTCGTTCATTCCGCCATCGATGCAGTCGATGTTGTCGCGCAGGTCGATGACGATGCGCCCCTCATCTGGCTTCACCTCGATGGAGACGTTAATAGTGAGCCCGTCGGGCGCGAGGTCTCCCACCGGGTCGTGCACTCCAAAGCCCGAAGCCACACCGGGCTCCATGCGCGAGATGGTGTCTTTCATGAGGACCTCGGAATAGTCGAACCAATCCTCGATGTAGTCCTTGATGACCTCAAGACCGTACTTGGCACACAGCGCCTTGAGGCCGCGTTCGCCGATGCGCGCCGCGCCCACCATGGCGAGGTAGTCGCCGTACCACTGGTTGGGCACGCGAATCCGACTGCGGCACATGGTGATGATGTCGTCGATGTCGGTGAAATCACGCTGAACCTTGATGGCCGTGAAAACCAGCGCGCCCTCTTCGTAAACATCTTTGGCAAACGGCATGTAAGTAGTGGGGGCCGAGTTTCCGATGTCGGCCTGGTGCGCCTTGGCCAGCGTGGTGAACATGTGCACCCCGTCGACAAAGACCGGCACCATGAGCGTGTGGTCGGCCGCGTGCGTGTTACCTGCGTAGGGGTCGTTGTGCAGGAAGGCGTCTCCCTCGCGCAGATCCGGGTGTCGCCGGGTCATGGCTTCACCCAGCCGCTCACCGCCGATGACGTGAACGGGGAGCCCCTCGGCCGTGGCGAGCAGGCGATTGTCACCCGTGATGATGGAGCACGAGAAGTCGCGAGCCATGTTGAGCACCGCCGAGCGGCCGGCACGCAGCAGCGTGTTTTCCATCTCGCGAACAATGCCGTCGAGCCGGTTGGCAATGACCGACATATCGATGACGTCTGTCTTATAGGTGCGCATTAGTGCGAGCTCCCGTCTGCCCCGATGTGGAGTTGGTAGTTACCGGAGTCGAGAATCTCAAGCCGGTGACCGGGATACACGACGAGCGTCGTGGTGTCTTCACGCACGATTGCCGGACCGGTAACTTCTCCGAGCTCGCGCATGCGCTGCGCCGAGACGAGTCTCGCGTCGACCCACCCGGTCTCACGGAAGTAGGTGGGGCGCACGCCCTCCGCATCGGACTCGGCAGGCTGGTCGATAAAGATGTTGCGCTCATCGTTTCCGGCGAGGCGTGCGGTGGCTCGGGCGCCATAGCCCAGAATCTCGACGTGCTCGCCCTCCTCAAACACGCCAAAGACCCGCTGGTGCTCCTCGTGGAAGCGGTTCTCAATATCCGTCGCCGTGATGGCGCGGGCATCGTCGTAGGAACCGAGCGATACCGTGAGCTCCCACGCCTGCATGGGATAGCGCGCGTGCAGGTAGAACTCGATGCCGGTCGACGAAATGGTCGCCGGGTCAATGGAGTCAAGGAACTCCTGGCCCTGGCGGTGAACCTGAGCAAACGCGTCGTTGATCAACTGAAAGTCGGGCGAGCCGGTTGTTTGGAACGTGACGATGTCGAACTCCGACAGGACGTCGGAGTGGGCGGCGCCGTAGGCGCTCATCGCGCCGGCGCTCTTGGGCAGAATCACGGTTCGGGCACCGAGCTCGGCGGCCACCATGCCGACGTTGATGCCCGAGGCGCCGCCCCCCGCCACGAGCACAATTTCGCGCGTATCAATGCCTTTGGATACCGTCTTTTCACGAATAGCCGTCACGATGTTGTCAACGGAGATGCGCATGGCGGCGATAGCCGCAGCTTCCGTTGTCATGCCCAGTCGTGTGGCCAACTCGGCGATTGCCGCCTCGGCGTCGGCCTTCTTGAGCTCGAGGCGTCCGCCGAGAAAGTTGGACGAGTCGAGATAGCCGAGCACGAGTGCGGCATCCGTAATGGTGGGTTCTGTTCCCCCGCGGCCGTAACAGACGGGCCCGGGCTCAGATCCCGCGCTCTGTGGGCCGACCTGCATGAGACCGCCCGAGTCGATACGAATGATGGAACCACCTCCGGCGCCGATGCTTTCAATATCGACGGACCGCGTGCCGGTGATGTCACCAATCCACTTACCGCCGAGCCACGTCTCGTTGGTGCGCTCGATGCGACCCGCTTGAATAACCGACAGGTCGAACGTCGTGCCGCCCATGTCGGTCACCAGCACGGTGTTGCCCGCCGCACCGCCGGGCACGTCGCTATCCACCTCGCGCACCGCTGCCACGGGAGCCAGCGAAGGGCCCGAACCGATGGAGTACACGGGCTTGGCCGCGATGCGGTCGGCGCTCCAGCCGCCACCGTAGGACGTCGAAATCAGCAGGCTGCCGGTGAATCCCGCCTCGTCGAGGTCTGACTGCAGGTCGCCGAAGAATTTCTGCATGGCCGGCTTGAGGGAGGCGTCGATGGCGGTGGATGACGCGCGGCGGTACTCGCGGATGCTGGGATTCACCTCGTGCGACAGCGTGACGGGAATGTCCGGCAACTGGTCGCTCAGAATCTCGGCCACGCGACGTTCGTGTGCCGGGTTGGCAATAGACCAGAGAAGGCTGATGCCCACGGCTTCAACACCGGCAGACGCGCAGGCCCGAGCGGCCGCGCGCACCGAGTCCTCGTTGAGGGGAATATGCACGCTGCCGTCGGCCAACATCCGCTCGTCAATCTCGAACGTGAGGTGGCGTGGCACCAGGGGTGGCCGAAAGTGCATCCGACGGAACGGGTCGGGCTTGCCACCCTCACGCAACAACAGGATGTCGGGGAAACCGTTCGTGACAAGAAGCGCGGTCTTGGCCGTGCGCGCCGTGACCACCATGTTGGTCGAGCGCGTGGTGCCGTAGTTAATCTGAACCGACTGGCGGATGAGGTCGGTAACTTCCACGCCAATCGTGGCCGCGATATCGATGAGCCCCTGCTCAATCGCAAGGTAGGCGCGGTCGCGAGTGGTGAGCGCCTTTGACATGTAAATCTGGCTGTTGGCGTCCTTCACCACGACATCGGTAAAAGTACCGCCGGTGTCGACAGATATCCGATACACGATGCCTCCTCGCAGGTCACGTCGTGCCGTGGCCACGGTGACCGCGGCTTCCTCTTCGACTCTGTCACCTGAGTGGCAGGGCGAACAACGCCCGGCGTGTGTCAATATGAGACCCGCCGCGTCGGGGAGCGGGATTGCTCCGAGACTGTTCGCTTGCCAGCGTGCCGCACGAGGTTGGCTAGGCTTCTGGGCGTGAACCCGTTGGACAACACTTGGCTCCTGTTGGCCTATCTCTCACCGCTCATTGTGGTGATGACCATCATCGACATTCGGGGTTCGCTCTATGGGCGCCGCATTCTGCATTTGCCCAAAGGAAACTTCGTTCGACGACTCGTTCTCGAAGCGCTCGACCCCGTGATGGAGTTCCTGTTTATTGGCGCCGTGCTGTGGCGCGACCTCACCACCGACCCGTGGCACGTGCTCGCCGGCGCCGTGGGCGTCGTGGGCGGCTACTTTGTCGCCCGCTACCGGGCTCGCATCATGTACGTTCGCGCGCTCCCCGAATACCAGGCGATCATCGTGCGCCGCAGTTTCGCCGAATACATCGTGGTGATATTTCTCATCACGGTAAAGCTGCTCTCCGAAAACACGGCGCTGACCAACTACG
>CAIVOR010000291.1 GCA_903907615.1 uncultured Microbacteriaceae bacterium
GGGCAACGTCTACTGGCTTCGAAGTCACCGTGTTAGTTTACGCGCGCAACGCACCGGGGCGCGTTTTCGGGGCTACCACCCATCGGGAATCCCCGAAGGCCACTAAAGTCGGCCGGCCGCAATAATCTCGGCAATCTGCACGGCGTTGAGCGCGGCGCCTTTGCGCAGGTTGTCGTTGCTGAGGAAGAAGGCGAGCCCCCGACCGTCGTCGACGGTCTCATCCTGACGGAATCGGCCCACGAATGTTGGGTCGGCGCCAGCAGCCTGAAGCGGTGTGGGCACCTCTTCGAGCATGACGCCCGGGGCGGTGGCCAGCAGCGCGCGTGCCTCGTCGGGTGTGATGGGTCGATCAAATTCGGCATTGATGCTCAGGCTGTGGCCGGTAAACACCGGCACGCGCACGCACGTTCCCGACACCTTGAGGTCGGGAAGCTCAAGGATCTTGCGGCTTTCGTTGCGCAGCTTCTTCTCTTCGTCGGTTTCGTTCGAACCGTCGTCAACCACGCAGCCAGCCAGGGGAACCACGTCGAAGGCAATGGTCCGCACGTATTTGACAGGGGCGGGGAACGTGATGGCCTGCCCGTCCTGAACCAAGTCGATCAGGTTGCCCTGGTCGACCGCGGCAGAAACCTGAGTAATCAGTTCTTCAGCGCCGGCGAGACCCGATCCCGAGACGGCCTGGAAGGTGGTGACGACCATCTTTGTCAGCCCCGCAGCCCCGTGCAGCACCTTCATCACGGGCATGGCCGCCATGGTCGTGCAGTTCGGGTTGGCGATGATGCCCCTAACGGCCTGATCGATGGCGTGGGGGTTGACCTCGCTCACCACCAACGGAACGTCAGGGTCCATGCGCCAGGCGCTCGAGTTGTCGATCACGAGGCACCCGGCCTCGGCAAAACGAGGTGCGTGGGCCTTGGAGCCCGTGGCTCCTGCGGAGAAGAGGGCTACGTCGATACCGGCGGGATCGGCCGTAGCGATGTCCTCCACCACAACGTCGTGTCCCCGGTAGTGAAGCGTCTGGCCGGCTGACCGTGCCGTGGCAAAGAAGCGGATTTCTCGAATCGACATGTTGCGCTCGTCGAGCAGGCGGCGCATGACGGTTCCCACCTGTCCGGTGGCACCGACGACGCCAACGCTGAGGCCGGTTTCGGCAATAACGGTCATCGGCCGGTGCCCGCGTGAACGATGGCTTCGGTGTCGGAGTCGAGGCCGAAGGCTGTGTGTACGGCGAGCACAGCGGTGTTGATCGTGTCGGCGCGTGTCACCACGGAGATGCGAATCTCGCTCGTGGAGATCATTTCGATGTTGATGCCCGCTTCAAACAGCGCGGTAAACAGTTGCGCCGAGACGCCCGAATTAGTCTTCATTCCCGCGCCGACGACCGACAACTTGCCAATCTTGTCGTCGTACTTCACGGACGCGAAGCCGATTCCCTTTTCATCCGCCTTCAGGGCAGCAAGAGCAGCCTCGCCCTCGGTCTGGGGCAGCGTGAACGAGATGTCGGTCGTGCCCGACTCATTGGCCGACACGTTCTGAACAATCATGTCGATGTTGATGCCCGCGTTGGCGATGGTCGTAAAGATTTCAGCGGCCTTTCCCGGTACGTCGGGAACACCGACCACGGTGATTTTGGCCTGACTGAGATCGGTGGCGACTCCGGTGATGATGGGCTCTTCCACTTCAACTCCCTCCTTGGGGTTGTAGACAATTGTGCCCTCGTTGTGGTTGAACGAGGAACGAACGTGAATGGTGACGCCGTGGCGGCGCGCAAACTCAACCGCACGAATGTAGAGAACCTTGGCTCCGTTGGCAGCGAGCTCGAGCATCTCTTCGCTCGTGATGCGATCAATCTTGTGCGCCAGGGGAACGGAGCGCGGATCGGCCGTAAAAATGCCGTCGACATCGGTGAAGATTTCGCACACGTCGGCATCGAGAGCCGCAGCCAGGGCAACGGCGCTCGTGTCTGATCCACCACGGCCCAGCGTGGTGATATCCCCCGAGTCACGATTGAACCCTTGGAAACCGGCAACGATGGCGATGGCGCCCTCGGACAGGGCGTCTTTGACGCGGCCGGGCGTCACGTCAACGATGCGCGCGGCACCGTGCTGGGAATCCGTGATCATTCCCGCCTGGCTACCGGTGAACGAACGAGCATCGTGACCGAGCGAGCGAATGGCCATGGCCACGAGTGCCATAGAGATGCGCTCGCCCGCGGTGAGCAGCATGTCCATTTCGCGCGGCGCTGGAGTTTCCGTCACTTCGTTGGCCAGCTCGAGAAGTTCGTCGGTGGTGTCTCCCATGGCTGAAACCACAACGACCACGTCATTGCCGGCCTGTTTGGTCTCCACAATGCGCGCGGCGACACGCTTGATGCTGGCGGCATCCGCAACGGATGAGCCGCCAAACTTCTGCACGATTAAGCTCACGCTTTTCCTCGATTGCTTGGGCGGAGAAAGCCGAAAATGGGCGTCGAAATACCTATTGTATTGTGCGCCGGCCCTCGAATGCGCGGCCGAGGGTCACCTCGTCGGCGTACTCAAGGTCGCCGCCCACAGGAAGACCGGAGGCGAGTCGCGTGACGGTGAGATCCATGGGCGAGAGCAGGCGCGACAGGTAGGTGGCGGTGGCCTCGCCCTCGAGGTTCGGATCGGTGGCAATGATGACCTCGGTCACGGTGCCATCCGCCAGTCGGGTCATGAGTTCTTTGAC
>CAIVOR010000292.1 GCA_903907615.1 uncultured Microbacteriaceae bacterium
AGGCTCTCGCTGATCTCGCGAAACCCACTGAGCGCCTCAAAGCCGTCGGCGAGCGCCATGATGAGTTCGGGCTTAGCCGATGCGTCGCGATAGTTGCGATGCGGGGCATCGAGCGGGATGCCCGCCGCGTTCTCTCGAGCAAAACCCTCTCGCGCCTGCTCGGTGGTGGGGTGCACCTGAAGCGAAAGCGGACGAGCGGCGGCCAGCACTTTCAGCAGGAAACCCAAGGGGGGTTGACCGTGTGCGGACAAAAACCTGTCGAGGGTCGTCCGCTCGGCAGGCGCGACCCCCGGGTCGATCACAAGACTTGGAGATCCCGGATGAGTGCCCAACCACAGTTCGGCCTCTGGCCCGCCCGAGGCCACGCGACCGAGCGCCTCGGCGATGGCCGTGCGCGAACCCCACGCATAATCGCGCGGCACGTTATCGATGGGCAGAAACATTCTGAGCGCCACGTTAGCCTGAACGCGAGAGAATGCCCGTGAGGCGCGAGACGAAGCGCGCCACGCATCGAAGGAGATGTCATGACACTCACCCAACTCGCTGGCGACTTCTACGGACTCGAGATGTTGCTCACCGACCAGGAGAAAGAATTCTTGGCGCGTCTGCGCACGTACCTCGAGACGGACGTCAAGCCCCACGTCAATCGCCTCTGGGAGGCCGCGGAGTTTCCGCAGGACATCGTTGCCGGTCTGGCCACGTGCGGCGTCATGGGCATGGCTTTTCCCGAGACGCGTCCGTTCGAAACGAGTGCCGTCTTCCGCGGGTGGGTCGCCCTTGAGCTCGCGCGCGTCGACGCCAGCGTCGCCACGTATGTGGGCGTGAACAACGGTCTGGCTATGGGCTCCATTGGCGAACTCGGCTCTCCCGAGCAACGCGCCCAGTGGTTGCCGCCCCTCAGCGACGGATCGATGGTGGGCTGCTTCGGCCTCACCGAACCACTGAGTGGCTCGGATTCTGCTCAGGGTTTGCGCACCACAGCCGAGCGCCGCGGTGATGAATGGGTGATCAACGGAGAAAAGCGCTGGATTGGCAATGGCACATGGTGCGACGTCTGCGTCGTCTGGGCCAAAGACGTGGCCGACAACAAGGTCAAGGGCTTCATCGTTCCCACCTCGACCCCCGGCTATTCAGCCGAGCGCATCGAGGGAAAGATTTCGCTGCGCATCGTGCAAAACGCCCACATCACGCTGACAAACGTTGTGGTGCCCGAAAGCAATCGCCTGCCCGGTGCGAACTCATTTGCCGACACGGCCAAAGTTTTGCGGCTCACGCGTGCCGAAGTGGCGTGGGCTGCCGTCGGTGTTGCCGTGGGCGCTTACGAAGCGGCTCGCACCTACGCTCTCGAGCGGGAACAGTTTGGCGTGCCGATTGCCAAACACCAGCTCGTGCAGCACCACCTCGTGACGGCACTCGGACTCATTACCTCAGCGCTCACCCTGATTCGCGAACTCTCGATGATGCAAGACCGAGGCACGATGGGCGACGAACACGCTGCGCTGGCCAAGGCCGTCACGACAATCAACATGCGTGAGGCCGTGGCGCACTGTCGCGAAGCCCTCGGCGGCAACGGCATCGTGCTCGAATACGACGTGGCCCGTTTCTTTGCCGATGCCGAGGCGCTCTACAGCTACGAGGGCACGCGCGAGATGAACACCCTCATCGTCGGTCGCGCCGTCACGGGTCACGCAGCATTCGTCTAGCCTGAGGGTATGGTGAACAAAGCTCGCGAGACCGCACACACGGGTCTCGTTGGTTTCACGTTCTTCACGCTCTTCGCCTCCGAGGCCTGGCGGAGCGTCATCGGCTGGTGGGGCTATCTCGCCCTCGGCGGTGTGCTGATCATCGCGTGGCTGATTATCGTGCTGCGCGCGCGACGGTCTCTCTATTGGCGGGCGTTCACCCCCTCCTTGGCCGTCTTCCTCGCGTGGGCTGGGCTGAGCATTATCTGGTCGCACTATCCCGGTGCGAGTGCTTTGGGGTGGAGCTCCACGCTGGCCACCACATTCGTTGCGCTCGCAATCGTGCTCACCACCGACCGGGCGAAACTCATTCGAGGTCTGGGATTTGCCCTGCGCTGGATCCTCGGCCTGTCGCTCGTATTCGAAGCGATCGTTGCGCTGTTCGTGCGCCAACCGGTTCTGCCGTTCTGGGTCGACTGGGGAACGACAAAACTTCCCGAAGCGTTTTATTGGTCACAAAACCGACTGTTCGAGCTAGGCCCCATCCAAGGAATCGTGGGAAACCGCAACCTGCTGGGTTTCATTGCGCTCCTGGGCCTCATCATCTTTTGCGTTCAGTTGGCTGACGGCGTGGTCTGGCGTACGTCGGGAATCATGTGGGTGGTCATTGCCGTAGCCACTCTTCTCCTCACGCGGTCCAGCACCGTGATCGTGGCGGTCGTGGCGGTGGCAATCGCCGCAGCCGGCTCACTGTGGATGAGAACCCGACCGGTCACGAAGCGCTGGGGCGTGTACATCACGATGTGGACCGGTTCCCTCGCACTGATGGCGACCGTCCCCCTGGTGTGGGACCCCGCCGTTAATCTGTTGGGCAAGAGCTCCGATGCGTCCGGGCGCGGCGATATCTGGAACTCCGTGTGGGGTCTCATTGTCGAGCGCCCGATTTTTGGGTGGGGTTGGATCAGCTATTGGGCCCCTTGGGTGGATCCGTTCTCACACCTCGCCGTTTTCGAGGACGTTCTTTACCTCCAAGCCCACAACGCGTGGCTGGACGTCTGGATGCAGGTGGGCATCGTCGGCCTGGTTCTCTTCGCCGGACTCGTTTTTATGGGACTATGGCGTGCGTGGTTCGTCGCGGTCGACCGACCCCAGTGGGATTTGAATGACAACCGCCCCTACTCGGCGCACTCGCTGATGCCCCTGCTACTACTGGTAGCGCTCACCGTGCAGAGTTTCGCGGAGAGTCGCATCCTCGTTGAGGGCGGTCTCGCTCTCTTTGTTGCGGTCATCACTGCCTTGAAGATGCCGGCCCGGGGTTTCGGCGAGCGCCGCTAGGGCACTGGCCCCTCACCGGTTACTGCCCGGCGTCGGGAGACGTTGATGGTGCGGGCGGAAATAACACGCTCTGCAAATAGGACTGCAGACCCGGATAGTCAGGGGCGAGCGGATCCACTGGCCAGCTGGGGTCGAAGGGCGTGAGCGCAATGTGGGTCAACGGCTGAGACTTGGTTTTCGCCCCGAGGTCGACGAAGTACCCGAGCATGGTCTGCGGAACGTTGGTCTTGAGCAGACTGGTTCCGGCCAACGCGATGTCTTGGAACTTGGCGAGCACGTTGCCCGGGTTGACCTGAGCCAAGAGGGACTCCTGCAGCAGTTGTTGGCGCACCATCCGGTCGTAATCGCCCGTGCCCGACCACCGTGTGCGGGCGAACATCACCGCGTGATAGCCGTCGAGATGCTGCGGGCCGGACTCGATCCACTCGGGCACGTCTTCTTCGGCGGTATCGGGCTCAGCAATGGCCGTTCGTTCGGGGACGATGATGTCGACGCCACCCAGAGCATCGATCAGGGTGACCAGCGCTGGCATGTCGATGACCACATAAAACTGGATGGGGAGACCCGTCACACCCGAGGCCGCATCCATCATGCCAAACACACCCGCGGGCACGCCGTCTGTGGCTGCCTGGGGGTAGAGGTCCGCGTAGTTCATGTTGACGTCGGACATGATTGTGTTGAGACAGGCGGATTCCACACAGTATTCGGCTGAGTACTCGGTATATCCCTCCGGATAAACAGATGCCAACGGTGACGCTGCGGGGAAAGGAATGTCGTGGAGGTCACGCGGAAGCCCAATAATCGTGGCGGCACCCGTCGTGGCGTCGATGCTGATGACCTGCGTGGTGTCGGACCGCATCCCCATGTTCTCGGCCTCGCGCTGCGGATCGGAGTCGGTTCCAATCACCAAGAAGTTGTAGCGGCCATTGATGGGTTCGACGCTGGGGCCCGGAGTGAAGATCTGCGAGATGGCCGTGTTGACGCCACCCGTGAGAAATGCCGCGTAAGCGGCAGTGCCTGAGAAGAAGACCATCAGAACGGTGGCACTGACCGCAATCCACGCGCGTGCACGCGGAGCAGTCTTAATCACGCGCACCAGGCGCAGAGTATCGAGGGTGAGGACGAGCCACAGCACCGCGTACCCGACGAGAAGAACCTGGCCGAGAAAGAGCACGGGCCCGAAGGTGACGATGCTAATGAGCGCAGGACGCCACAGCGCGCCCAGCAGGAGAGCGAGAACGACGATGGTCCACGCGGTGAGCGTGGCACCCATGCCAAAACGGCCGAGGCGACGGTTACCGGCAAGAACCTGCGCTGCCCCCGGAAACAGCACGTTCACGACGACGAGCCACCAGGCTCGCCGCGTCATGAACTTGGGGGAGGCAAGATCCGGGTAACGAAGTGGCTGTTCGAGCGACGTCATAGGGTCGACTTGAGTGCCGTGTTCTTCTTCTCCACCGAGTCGGCAAGCCCACGGGCGTGGTCGTGGAGCTTTGTCATCAAAACGGGGTCGGACAGCGCCAAGATTTTCACAGCGATGAGTGCCGCGTTTGTTGCGCCGCCAATGGAGACCGTTGCGACCGGGACACCGCTGGGCATCTGCACGATGGAGAGCAGCGAGTCAATTCCGTCGAGCTGCGAGAGGGGCACGGGCACGCCAATCACGGGGAGTGCGGTCACCGAGGCGAGCATGCCGGGAAGGTGAGCGGCACCGCCGGCGCCCGCAATGATGACCTTGAGCCCCCGGGCTTCGGCCTGCTTGCCGAAATCGATCATCTTCTCCGGAGTGCGGTGAGCGCTCAGCACCTCAACTTCGAAGGCCACGCCAAACGAGGTGAGGGTGTCCGCGGCGGCGTTCATGACATTCCAGTCGGAATCTGAACCCATGACAACGGCTACCTGAGCGGTCTGTGATGACATGGGTTAAATGCTAGGCGTCAGTCCTGAAAGAACCCTGCCGCGCCACGCGCTTGCGCCACCGCATCCTCAAGAATGTCGGCAAGCACTGTGACGTGTCCGACCTTGCGTCCGGGCCGCGGTGACTTGCCGTAGAGGTGAACTTTGGCCTCGGGGTGACGCTCGAGCGCCTGCGGCAGTCGATCGGCGAGCGCACCCGTTGCGGGACCGCCCAAGATGTTCACCATGACGATCGATTCCCCCCGCAGGGCGGTCGATCCGAGCGGCAGGTCGAGCACGGCGCGCAGGTGTTGCTCAAACTGGCTGGTCACCGCGCCCTCGATGGTCCAGTGACCGCTGTTGTGCGGGCGCATCGCCAGTTCATTGACGAGGATGCGCTCGTCGGTGGTTTCGAAAAGTTCGACCGCGAGCACCCCGGTGACATCGAGTCCGTTGGCCACGCGGCGAGCGATGTCGGCCGCCATCTCCTCGATGGGCCCTTCCCCGCCGGGCGCCGGGGCAATCACTTCTGAGCACACGCCGTTCGCTTGAACGGTCTCGACCACGGGCCACAGCGCGCTCTCCCCTGACGGGCGACGCGCAATGAGTTGCGCGAGTTCACGACGAAACGACACCGCCTCTTCGAGCAGAATGTCCGCACCGGTTTCGAGCCAGTCCGCCACCTCATCACTCGACGAGATGAACCGCACTCCCTTGCCGTCATAGCCACCGCGCGGGGTCTTGGCCACAGCGCTGCCACCGTGACTGGCAATAAACGCGTCACAGTCGGCGGCCGAACTCGCCCGCGCCCAGTCGGGCTGGGGAATTCCCAGTTCGGTCAACCGCTCGCGCATCGCCAACTTGTCTTGGGCAAAGTGGAGCGCGTGTGGCGCCGGATGGATGCTCACGCCGGCATCGCCGAGGGCCGCGAGCACGTGCGCGGGAACGTGTTCGTGGTCAAAGGTGATGACGTCGCACTCACGGGCAAAGGCCAGCACGGTGTTGGCGTCGGTGTAGTCACCCACCGTGGTGGCGGCCAACCGCGCGGAGGAGTCGGGGCTCTCAGCGAGCACAAAGAATTCGAGCCCAAGATTGGTGGCAGCCGGAATCATCATCCGGGCCAATTGGCCCCCGCCAATCACACCGACGCGCTGAGACATGTCGTTCCTTTTTGCAAGCCACCGGGCTCGCCCCATAGTGTCGATACCGTCCCCCTCATTATCCGCCACCGGGCAACAGCGCCTCACCACAAAACACGGGAGAGCAACATGACCGTCCCGGCTACCGGCGAGGCACCGTCACCCGGTTTCTTCGCGCGTGCGTGGGCGGGACTTCTGAGCAACATCGTCAAGTTCGGCATTGTGGGCGGTCTGGGCTTTGTGCTCGACATCGCGGTTTTCAACCTCCTGCGCGTTGGCGTTCTGGGCACCGACCAGTGGTGGGCAACGGCCCTGGGAGCCAAGGTGGTCAGCACCTCGCTCGCCATCATCTTCAACTGGTTGGGCAACCGCTACTGGACGTTCCGGAACGAGCGCCACACTCATATCGTTCAAGAGTTCGTTGAGTTCGTC
>CAIVOR010000293.1 GCA_903907615.1 uncultured Microbacteriaceae bacterium
GTGGGACCCCAGTTAGCGACATCGATGCACTCGGGCAGGCCCTGCGTGAGGCGACCTGAGAACGAGTCGAAGAGTGACATGAACGCCACCATTTCGGCGTAGTCGGCTTCAGCGTCACTGAGGTCGCTCACGTACAGGTACGTTGCGTAGCTTGCCACGTAAATTTTGGCTCCCGCCGCAACAACGAAGTCGGTCGAAGCGTGCGTCATGTCGTTCTGCATGTCGGCGTCGGTGGTGCCGAACGCCGTGGTGCCGTCGAGACGCCACGCGGAACCAAAGAGTGTCTGGTCTGTTTCGATCGTCGCGAAGTCGTCGTCCGTGGTGTAGCCACCCATCTGCCAGCGCATGACAGTGTCGTCAACAACAAGATCTTCCGTGACGAGGTCACCGGTATTCGTGGTGTACGCGGCGTAGTTACTGTCGTCATCCCAGTCGTCAACGAGGCGGATCTCGTCGATGGTGATGTCGGAAGCGCTGCGGTTCTCAATCGTGTAGAACACGCGAACCAAATCACCCTCGGCGTAAAGATAGAACTCTGGGGTTACCCAAATACCGGGGAACATCCCAATCTCCACAGCCTCACACACAATCGTCACGTTGCCCAAGGAATCAACGGTCTGGGTGGCCGACTGAACGCTCGTATCGCAAACAGCACCGTCCGTGTCCGCGCCGTCGAAGAACTCGAGGGTGCCACTTTCATGCGTGAACGTTTCTCCGATGGTCCCACTGCCGGACCAGCCGTAGACGTGACTCATGCCCCAATAGTCCGTGTTGAAGTCGTAGCTGATGTCTCCAACGGCGACGCTTTCGTCCGTCCAGGGATCGGCGAAGGCTGGGGAGGCAGTGCCGCCAATAATGGCGGCGGACAGCACGACGCCGGCGGCGATACTCACCGGGCGACGCAAAAATGACTTTTTCATAGAATAAAACCCCTTATCTCAGACTTGCGGAACTGGAACCAGTCCTGTCGCAAGTAAACCATGATAAAAGTTTTACCTTGTCACTTTTGAAATTTTTTCCTGCGTGGCTGTCGAGTTCGGGGAGGGCCCTTGCGGGCCCATCCCCCGGCCTCCGCGACTCGCCGAGGCGAACTCCCCCGCGACACAGCCGGGGGTGCATTGGATCGCGGCCACCGATTCGGCATCATTCCCGCGTGAGTTGCCTCTCGCGGGAACCCCTCACGCCACACCCCGAGAGGCGTGGCGTGGGGGCTGTCACCCAACAGCGAGCGGATAGGGAAACTCGCCGAAGGGGATGACGGATGCCGGTTCCCCCCAATGCGCTTTCAGCATTTCGGTAACCACGGACAGTGAAACGTCGCCGGCGCGCGTGCGCTCGAGCCAGGGCATCCATGGTTCGGCCCGAAGGCGGATCATGCCACCGTGCTTGAGTTCGCGCCCCACCGCCAATGTGATCAGTGCGTTGGAAACGTACGAACGTTTGTTCGACCCGGAGTAGCCGGGGGTCGCGCGCTTGTGAGTGAGGACATCCTCGGTGAGTTGCAGCCACTCGGCCGGAGTGAAGCCGGCGGCGTGGAACTCTTTGGCCACCCAAATCCACTCGGCGGTATTTGTGATGCCATTCATGCGCACCGACTGCTGCTGAAGATGCATGAACGTGGGCGTCATGCACAGTGGCATGTGGTTGAGCATGGCGGTGCACCATTCTCGAGCGAGATCGGGCGGGATGGGGTCCCAGGTTTGCAGGACCGGTGGGACGTCGGTGAGTCGGATAAGAGGCATGTTTCTCCCTTGGGTGGGAGGTGCCCGGCACGCGCCAAACACCCCGTGACTTGCCAGCGCCGGATGGCGCGAGCCCGTTCTTCCCCTAGGGCACCGCACTCAACGGGAGACGGTTGCCGGATAGCAAGCTAGGTACTTGGCGCTATCACTCCTGAACGTGAGGCAAGGCTATCAGCGACCACTGACAGTGAAAAGGTTTCGATACGCGCTGCGCGCTTCTCAACCGGCGAGGGGTTTCGATATGCGACTGCGTCGCTACTCAACCCGCAGGGGCGGTTTCGATACGACCCTAACGGGTCTACTCAACCGCCGAAGGGATTCGACGGGGCCACTACACAACCGGCGAGAGGACTAGTTGGTGAGGGCGACCTCGGTGCCGGAACCGGCCGGCGTGAAGATTTCGAGCAGGATGGAGTGCGGCACGCGGCCGTCAATGATGGCGGATTTGGGCACGCCACCCTCCACGGCGTGAAGGCAGGCGGTCATCTTGGGAATCATGCCCGTCTCGAGGCTGGGTAGCAGTTCACGCAATTCTTCGGCGTCGATGTGCGAGACGAGCGAGTCCTTGTTGGGCCAGTCCGCGTAGAGGCCGGCCACGTCGGTGAGAATCACTAACTTGGCCGCGCCGAGAGCTACAGCCAGCGACGCCGCCGCCTCATCCGCGTTGACGTTGAGCGATTCGCTCGGGTTGTCGCGATCGGGGGCCAGCGAAGACACGACGGGGATGCGCCCGGCCTGGATCTGCGCACTCACCGCGGCGGGGTTCACCTCGACGACCTCACCCACGTGGCCGAGGTCGACCTCTTCGCCGTCAATTTCAACACCGCGGCGTTCGGCGAGAAAGAGACCGGCATCTTCTCCCGAAACCGACTGCCCGATGGGCCCGTGCTCGTTAATCTGAGCCACGAGGTCACCCGACACTTGGTTGGTCAGCACCGAGCGCACAACTTCCATGGCCTCAGAGGTGGTGACTCGATATCCGCCCTTGAATTCGCTGGGGATGTTCAGGCGTTCCAGCTCCGCGGTAATCTGTGGGCCGCCGCCGTGAACGATAACCGGTTTGATGCCCACGGTGTGCAGGTAGACCATGTCTTCGGCAAAGGCCCGAGTGAGTTCGGCACTGACCATGGCGTTGCCGCCGAATTTGACGACGATGATCTTGTTGCTGAATTCGCGCACCCACGGCAGAGACTCGATGAGGGTGGCGGCCTTGATGGCGGCGGCTTCGTCGGCGTGCCGGATCTCAGTCATGGTGCCTCAAGCCTACCGACCGGCATAGAGAAGGGAGTCGTGGTTTCGATACGGCAACTGCGTTGCCTACTCAACCGGCGAGAGTCGGCGTGTCAGACCTTACGGCTTGACGAAGCGGCCACCCTTGTCGGTAAACGACCCGATGGCGATCATGATGATGTCGATGATCCACAGGATGCCGAACACACCGGCGGTGAGGAGCATCAGGATGCCCGTGCCGATCTTGCCCACGTAGAAACGGTGAATACCGAAACCACCCAGAAAGATGCAAAGCAAGAGGGTGGCAACCCAGTTTTGCGGGCTGACGTTGCTGTTGGAAGCCATGAGTTTTTCCTTTTGATTGGATTGGCAGGTGGGTCAACTCTATTGGGCTCAGGCGATCGCCGGTTGAGTAGGCAACGAAGTTGCCGTA
>CAIVOR010000294.1 GCA_903907615.1 uncultured Microbacteriaceae bacterium
ACCGGCGTCGTCACTGAGGTCGTTGCGGCAATTGATGCTAGTCAGTGCTTTTCGGGCCCGGCTTACAACCTCAAAGACGGCAAGATTTACGTTGTCGACCTGACGGTTGGCTTCGATTTGGCTGTTTTTGATCCAGTAGCCAAGACGCTGAGCGTCATTGACTCCTTCGATTGCACTCCCTTGGCGCTGGCCATTGATGCTTCCGGCAACGCGTGGGTGTGGGACGACGCCGACAACAACCTCAAGCCGGTTAACCTCGAGAATGCCGCCTGCGGCACCGGCGTTGGCGTGGTTTCGGGTACTGACTATTTCTTTGGAATGGCGTTTGCACCCAACGGGACCCTGTATGCATCAAACTACGACACCGGGCAATTTGGCACCATCAGCACGTCAACCGGAGCGTTTACGCCGCTTGGCTCCTCAGCAATGGTTGCCAGTGACAACAGCGGGCTCACGTTCGACTCGTCGGGCATTGCCTGGGTGGTTGACGACGACATCGAGGCCGAGATCTACTCTGCAGACATCACCGACTATGTGGGAACGAAGCAGCTTTCGGGTCAGCTCGACTTCACTGGTGATGAATACTACTCTCAGGGCATCGTTGTCGGACCGACGGACTCCCCCAAGCTCCCCGACACCGGTAGCGCTTCGGTTGCACTGGGTGTGACAGGACTTGCAGCCGCGGGCGTGATCGCACTGGGCGTTGCACTGATGATTCTTCGTCGTCGCGCGAGCTAATTCACCTGTTCACGAGTGTGGCTCCCGCGGATTCGCGGGGGCCACACTTTTCTCGAAACTATCTTCCGTCCTGCCTCAGCGAAACGGGGTAGGTCTCGAATGGTTAGGCTCACAACGTGACGGAACAGAGACAGCCGACCGAACTCGACCGCATTGCCGAGGAGTGGGTCAACACCCTCTGTGAGCTCGACCCCGATTACCGGGTGTGGCTCGGCCGTGAGGGCGACGTCACCGGTTACGGCGATCTTTCTCCCGAGGGTCACGCTGCTTGGGAGGCCGCGGCGAAACAAACTCTGTCGGCGCTCGCTTCGGCAACGGCGTTTGACGATGTAGACCGGGTCACGAAGGCGGATCTCACCGCGGAACTGCGCCTGGCCCTGGAGACGAGTGCCGCCCGGTGGCACCTCCGCGATCTCAACAACATCGCCTCGCCCGCTCAGGCCCTGCGCGAGGTCTACGACCTGATGCCCACCGATACCGAGGTTGATTGGGCCACCATCGCCACGAAACTGGGCAATCTGGGTGGAGCGTTGCAGGGTTACCGCGAAACGCTGCGGCAGGGCATCCGTGAAGGGCACGTTCCTGCGCGGCGTCAGATTTCCGAGGTCATTACTCAGGCCGAACGCAACGCCGCAGATGATGGCTTCTTCGTTGACTTTGCCACCGTCACCGCGCCGGAGTCACTGCCCGAATCCCTGCGGGAAAAGCTCCGGGAAAACTCCGAGCTGGCTCGCACTGCCTATGGGGAATTTGCCACGTTCCTGCGCGAGGAGCTCGCCCCCGCGTCACACGATCACGACGGCGTTGGCCGAGACCTCTATCAACTGCACTCGCGCCGATTCCTGGGCGCCACCGTTGATCTCGACGAAACCTACGAGTGGGGCCTCGAGGAACTAGCCCGCATGGTCGATGAGCAGGAGACGATTGCCGAGCGACTCTGCGGTGGGAGCGTCGCCGACGCGGTGGTGTTTCTCGCCAACGATCCGGGGCGAAAGATCCAGAGCACCGACGCCCTCCAGGCGTGGATGCAGGATTTGTCCGACACCGCCATCCGCGAACTGGGCAAGACCCACTTCGACATCCCCGAACAGATGCGCAAACTCGAGTGTCGCATCGCACCCACGCAAGACGGCGGCATTTACTACACCGGGCCGAGTGATGATTTCTCGCGCGCGGGGCGCATGTGGTGGAGCGTGCCCGAAGGCATCACCGAGTTCGATACCTGGCGCGAGACAACGACCGTTTATCACGAAGGCGTTCCCGGTCATCATCTTCAGGTTGCCCAAGCGGTCTACAACGCGGGCCAGCTCAACACCTGGCGTCGCCAACTGGCCGGTTCGAGCGGGCATGCCGAGGGGTGGGCGCTGTATGCCGAGCGCCTGATGGCGGAACTCGGCTACCTCGATGACGACGGCGACCGATTCGGCATGCTCGACGGTCAGCGGATGCGGGCAGCCCGCGTTGTGCTGGACATCGGTGTGCACCTGGGCAAGCAGCGCCCTGACGGTAGGGGAGCGTGGGACGCCGACTACGCCCTCGAGTTCATGCGCAACAACGTGCTCCTTGAAGAGGAGTTCGTTCGTTTTGAGGTCACGCGCTACCTCGGCTGGCCGGGCCAAGCACCGTCATACAAGGTCGGCCAACGCATCTGGGAGCAGCTGCGCGCGGAATCCGAGCGTTGCGAGGGGGCATCGTTCGATTTGAAAGCGTGGCACAAGAGGGCTCTCGACATTGGCGGTACAGGCCTCGACACCCTGAAGAAGGCCGTCCTCGGGGAGTGGTAGCCGGGACGCGCGCCCTACGCGTCCGGCGCTACGTCAGGCACGTCATTGCCCAGGCAACCCCGTAGGTAGACTCACATTTGTCAACTACCTCTGCTTGCTCGAAGGGTCCCGCCACGCATGTCGCAAACAGTTCGTGTTCCCGATGCCAACCCTCACGTAAGTCGAACATCACTGTTTTTGCTGGCGGCGGGTTTCTTCATGTTTGCCATCGGGGCGAGTGTTCTCAGCTGGATCCCCGCTTTGAGCTCACTCGAGTTTGTGCTGCAATCGCTCGGTCCCGTTCTTGTCGTCATCGCCCTCCTGATTGGCTGGCGCATTCACGTCGCACGTTGGGGATGGTGGACCTTCATCCTCTTTCTGGCTGGCATCCTGGCCTATGGCGCCGTATGGCTGCCCTACGCGATAGCCCCGGAGATCCTCGGAAGCGAGATGGCAACGCAGCGTGGATTCTTGACCGCAGGGGTTAGCTACCTGTGCGCGGCAACTGGGCTCTTTCTCCTGATGGCACGCGGGCAACGGCAGCTCTCGCCACGAGGTCAAAGAGGCCATCTGACACCTTCAGCCACGTTCACACAGTTGCTTCTGCTAGCACTGGGTGTTCTTCTCAATGGCGTCGATCTTATTTGGGTTGGACCGACAGGTTCCAAGTTGCAAGAGTTCTCCCTGATGATCATCGGTTGGGCACTCATCCTTGTTTCGGCGATACTGTCTCGCAAACTCTTGACCGCACGTTTTGGGCGGCCTGCAGCAGTTGTCATCATCTTGTCCGTGCTGACTTATTGGCTTCACTTTTTCTTGGACGTACTGCCGTCCTGGGTTGATCCCGAGTGGCGCCAATCACTCCATGTCATGGGCGCTGCCTTCATGCTCGCGGCGATTGCCTTCATTCTGGTGGCGACCAGAAAGAGCACGGATAAAACAAGCTCTCGTCGCTAGGGGGAATGGTTCGACCTGAAGGCGTGGCACAAATGGGCTTTAGGCGTCGGCTTCGAGCAGGGCCATGGCGGCGTTGTGCCCACCAATGCCGCTGACTGCTCCGCCACGCTGTGCACCAGAACCACACATGAGGATGCGGGGGTGGTCGGTGGCCACACCCCAGCGAGCTGCCGGGGTTGAGAGATCGGCGTCGTCCTCGAGCCAGGGCCACGAGAGCAGCCCGTGGAAGATGTTGCCGCCGGTCATGTTGAGCGCATCCTCAAGGTCAATCGTGGTCTTGCCTTCGACACAGGGGGCGCCGTTGCCGTCGATGGCGAGGCAGTCTTCGATCGGCTCAGCGAGCACGGAGTTGAGCGAGGCCAGCACGGCGGCCACGAGCGTGGCGCGCATCTCGTCGTTGTTCTCGCGCGTGAGCAGGGCGTGCGGCACGTGCAGGCCAAAAACGGTGAGCGTCTGATAGCCGGCTTCGCGCAATCCGGGAGACAGAATGCTCGGGTCCGACAGCGAGTGGCAGTAGATCTCACAGGGTAGGGGCGAGGGAATCTCTCCGCGTACTCCGGCGGCGTATCCGGCAGCCAGCTGCGTATAAGTCTCATTGATGTGGAACGTGCCACCGAAGGCTTGTTCCGGTGTGACGGTCTCATCGGCAAGCTTGGGCAGGCGCGTGAGTAGGAGGTTGACCTTGATCTGCGCGCCTTCCGGGCGGACCGAATCGGGCAGCGGATTACCGGTGAGTTGGCCGAGCACCCAGGGCGAGACGTTGGCCAGCACCCAACCGGCTTCGAGCGTGTGATCCTCGCCGTCGAGAACAACGTCAACCTCGGAAGTGCCACCGGGGGCACCGCCGCGAATCGCGGTAACTTCAGCCGACGTGATGATCTCTGCCCCAGCCTCTCGGGCCGCGCGATCGAGCTCGCCCGATACAGCACCCATGCCCCCGATAGGCACATCCCAGTCGCCCGTGCCGCCACCGATGACGTGATACAAAAAGCAGCGATTCTGGTCCAGGGACTCTGACTCGGCTGACACGAAGGTGCCAATGAGGGCGTCGGTCAGCGCAACGCCGCGAGCGATGTCACCGTCAAGGTCAGCCTCGATAACTTCCGAGAGCGGGCGCTCAATGAAGGCGTTCCAGAGCTCATCATCTCCCACCACTTCTCGCGCCTGCGAGCGTGTGAGCAACGGCTCGGTCACGCTCGGCCAGAGTTTGCGGGCCAACCGGGCGGTCTTGCCATAGAACGTCTCAAAACCGCTAGCGTCACTGGCCTCACCGATGCGCGCGAACGAGGTGGCAGTGGCTTTTGGATCATGGTTGTCGACCAGCAATCCCTTTTCAGGGGCGCCGGGAACCGGGGTGTACGACGAATAGCGACGGCGAACCAGGCGGATCTCAAGACCCAGGTCGTCGATGATGCGCTGCGGGAGAAGCGAGACCAGATACGAGTAACGCGAGAGGTGCGCATCCACGCCCTCAAAAGCCTCGGCCGAAATGGCTGCCCCACCCACGTGATCGAGGCGCTCGAGCACGGCTACTGAACGGCCGGCGCGAGCCAGGTACGCGGCGGCCGTCAAACCGTTGTGGCCGCCGCCAACAATGACCACATCGTAAGTTTGCTTCACGTCTCACACGTTAGCGGGATGACCGCATCGATACCGGGCCCTTTCGTGAGACGCCGTGCACGGTGATGTCTGCGCGCAGGTTCCGCGGCCTCTCGAAAGGTAGCATCACCGCGGACAATTACCATCACGGCATACACTTCCGCTCTGATCGGTGACGAACGAAGGCGGGTCCAGGATTTCTCCTGGACCCGCCTTCTCGGTTCGAAACTGAGACGCCTAGCTGGCGCGTCGGCGAAGCAGGAGGCTTGCGGCGCCCAGCGCGACACCTGCAATCACGAGTCCCGCGCCACCAAATGTCACCCAAGCAGGGACAGCGCGAGCTCCCGTGTCGGCCAGAGCGTCGTCGAGACCCCAGACCTCAACAGTTGCGGCTTGAGCGCCACCCGTCCAATCCGCGATGCCATAGGTGCTGTACGTCGTCAAGACGTAGGTGTACGTTCCCGCGGCTAATTTGGATGAGAACCACGGGTACAGGCCATTGATCAAGTACTTGGGGCTCA
>CAIVOR010000295.1 GCA_903907615.1 uncultured Microbacteriaceae bacterium
CGGTGCCGCCTACGCCCTCCAGGAACTCCTCACCATCAAGTCGGATGACATCGTGGGCCGCGTCAAGGTGTACGAAGCCATCGTCAAGGGCGAGAACATTCAGGAGCCGGGTATTCCCGAGTCGTTCAAGGTGCTCATGAAAGAGATGCAGTCGCTGTGTCTCAACGTTGAGGTGCTCAACGGAGCCGGCGAGCCGGTCTCGTTGCGTGACAACGACGACGAGGCTGACCGCGCTGCGAGCGAGCTCGGCATCAACATTTCCACCCGCTTCGAGACCACGTCGATCGACGAGATCTAAGCGCGAGAATTCAGAAGAGTTAGAGGAAAAGAGTAAACGTGCTCGACGCAACCAGTTTCGAACAGCTCCGCATTGGTCTTGCCACCGCCGACGACATTCGTCGTTGGTCGTTCGGTGAGGTCAAGAAGCCGGAAACCATCAACTACCGCACCCTCAAGCCCGAGAAGGACGGTCTGTTCGGCGAACAGATCTTTGGCCCCTCGCGCGACTGGGAGTGCTCGTGCGGTAAGTACAAGCGCGTGCGCTTTAAGGGCATCGTGTGTGAGCGCTGTGGCGTGGAGGTCACCAAGTCCTCCGTGCGTCGCGAGCGCATGGGTCACATCGAGCTCGCCGCTCCGGTGACGCACATCTGGTACTTCAAGGGTGTGCCCAGCCGTCTCGGTTACCTGCTCGACATGGCACCCAAGGACCTCGAGAAGGTTATCTACTTCGCTGCCTACATGGTGATCGAGATTGACGAAGACGGTCGCCACCAGGACATGCCCGGACTTGAGAAGGAGCTTCTGCTCGAGCTCAAGACGCTGGCTGACCGCCGCGACAAGGCCGTCGAGGAGCGCATGAAGCGCCTCGAGACCGACCTCGAAGCACTCGAGGCCGAAGGCGCCAAGTCAGAGCAGAAGCGTCGTGCCAAGGACTCCGCCGAAAAGGAAATGGGTCAGATCCGCAAGGGCGCCGACGACGAGATCGCTCGTCTCGAGCGCGTGTGGGATGACTTCCGCAACCTCAAGGTGGGCGACCTCAAGCCCGAAGACGCCATCTTTGCCGAGCTGCAGGACCGCTTTGGTCTGTACTTCGAAGCCCACATGGGTGCCGAGGCCATCAAGCGTCGCCTGATCGACTTCGACCTCGCTGCCGAAGCCGTCAAGCTTCGCGTTGAGATTGAAGAGGGCAAGGGACAGCGCAAGATCCGCGCCATCAAGCGCCTCAAGGTGGTGAGCTCGTTCCTCACGAACGACACCTCGCCCGCCGCAATGGTGCTCGACGTGGTTCCGGTGATTCCGCCGGAGCTTCGCCCCATGGTTCAGCTCGACGGTGGCCGCTTTGCCACCTCCGACCTCAACGACCTCTACCGTCGTGTGATCAACCGCAACAACCGTTTGCGTCGTCTGCTCGACCTCGGTGCTCCCGAGATCATCGTGAACAACGAGAAGCGCATGCTGCAGGAGGCCGTTGACGCACTGTTCGACAACGGTCGCCGTGGTCGTCCCGTGACCGGCACCGGTAACCGCGCCCTCAAGTCTCTGAGCGACATGCTCAAGGGTAAGCAGGGTCGTTTCCGTCAGAACCTGCTCGGAAAGCGCGTGGACTACTCGGGCCGTTCGGTCATCGTGGTGGGCCCGCAGCTCAAGCTGCACCAGTGTGGTCTGCCCAAGCAGATGGCTCTCGAGCTGTTCAAGCCGTTCGTGATCAAGCGCCTCATGGAGCTGCAGCACGCACAGAACATCAAGAGCGCCAAGCGCATGGTGGAGCGTAGCCGCGGACCGGTGTGGGATGTTCTCGAAGAGATCATTCGCGAGCGTCCGGTGCTGCTCAACCGCGCACCCACGCTTCACCGTCTCGGAATCCAGGCGTTCGAGCCTCAGCTCGTGGAGGGTAAGGCCATCCAGCTGCACCCCCTCGTGTGTGCTGCGTTCAACGCCGACTTCGACGGTGACCAGATGGCTGTGCACCTTCCGCTTTCGGTGGAGGCTCAGGCCGAGGCGCGCGTGCTTATGCTCGCCTCGAACAACATCCTCAAGCCGTCTGATGGTCGCCCCGTGACCCTGCCCACGCAGGACATGATCATTGGTCTGCACCACCTCACCACCCTCAAGGAGGGTGCTGCGGGTGAGGGTCGTGCCTTCTCCTCCGTGGCCGAAGCCATCAACGCTTTCGACTCGCGCGTCTGGGCAAAGGGCAAGAAGGGCGAGGACGACAAGAAAGACATCGTTCTCGACCTCAACGCCAAGGTCAAGATTCGCCTCGAGAACGTGACGTTCGCCGAAGGCACCGGCCCCGAGGGTTACAGCGGAACCGGTCCGGTTATCGTCGAGTGCTCGCTGGGTCAGGCTCTCTTCAACGAGGCTCTTCCCGAGAAGTACCCCTTCGTGTTCGAGACGGCCGACAAGGGCCTCATCTCGCAGATCGTGAACGACCTCGCTGAGCGCTTTAGCAAGACCGAGGTTGCCGCCACTCTCGACAACATCAAGGACCTCGGTTTCTACTGGGCCACGCGCTCGGGAGTCACGGTTGCCCTCAGCGACGTTCTCACGCCGCCGGACAAGCGCGAGATCGTTGCCAAGTACGAGAAGCTGGCCGCCAAGGTGCAGGGCGAGTTCGAAAAGGGACTCATCACCGACACCGAGCGTCGCCAGGAGCTCATCAAGATCTGGACCGAAGCAACCGAGAAGGTTGCCGATGCGATGAAGGCGTTCTTCCCCAAGGACAACACCATCAACCGCATGGTCACCTCGGGTGCTCGTGGTAACTGGCTGCAGGTGCGCAACATCGCCGGTATGCGAGGCCTCGTGAACAACCCGAAGGGTGAGATCATCCCTCGTCCGATCATCTCGAGCTACCGCGAGGGCCTGTCGGTTCTCGAGTACTTCATCGCTACGCACGGTGCCCGCAAGGGTCTGGCCGACACGGCTCTCCGTACGGCCGACTCGGGTTACCTCACGCGTCGTCTCGTTGACGTGGCGCAGGATGTCATCATTCGTGAAGACGACTGTGGCACCACCAAGGGACTCGACATGCCCATCGCTGTGGCCGACGCCTCCGGCGTGCTGGTGCGCGACAAGGGCGTGGAGAACTCGGTGTTCACGCGCACGCTGTCGGAAGACGCCAAGGATGCCAAGGGCAAGGTTGTTGCCAAGGCGGGCGAAGACGCGGGTGACGTTGTCATTGACCTGCTCATCGCCGCCGGTGTGACCGAGGTCAAGGTGCGTTCGGTGCTCACGTGTGAGTCTGCCGCTGGTGTGTGTGCGGCGTGCTACGGCCGTTCGCTCGCTACCGGAAAGCTCGTTGACATCGGTGAGGCCGTGGGAATCATCGCGGCCCAGTCGATCGGTGAGCCCGGAACCCAGCTGACCATGCGTACCTTCCACACGGGTGGATCGGCTTCGGCAGACGACATCACGCAGGGTCTGCCCCGCGTGCAGGAGCTGTTTGAAGCGCGCACGCCCAAGGGTGCATCGCCCATCGCTGAGGCCGCTGGCCGCATCACCATTGAGGAGACGGAGAAGACCCGTAAGGTCATTCTCACGCCCGACAACGGTGACGAGCCTGTCGTCTATAACGTGCTGAAGCGCTCC
>CAIVOR010000296.1 GCA_903907615.1 uncultured Microbacteriaceae bacterium
CAGCCATTCTCAAGCTCTCCATCAACACACTGCTTGCCACACAGCTCGCCACCATGGCCACGCTCAAGAACGTTACGGAGAGTGCAGGAATGGCTAACGCGCTCGACCTCGTGACGGACATCCCCGCATTTTCTCCTCTGGCTGTTGGCCTTTTGGCACGCATGCGCTCTGGTGACTTCTCGCCCAACTTCAGTGTTGACCTTATTGAAAAAGACTTGGGCTACATGTCGCAATTGGCGCAGGATCTGGAGGTCGCCCCGGACGTCGTCGACGCCGTGCGCGCGGTCTTCACCCGGGCATCGGCTCAGGGTTTCGGTGACAAAGACTTCTCCGTCATCGGCGCCTAGGTCCTTCCCCGTAGTGAGCCCTTCAGGGGCTCTGAGTCCCTGAAGAGTCGCGCGCCCATCTGGAGTCGATCGGCTCTGTGGATAGGTCACCTCGCTGACAGCGGTTCTGGAGAAGACTCACCGGACGAACAATTCGGTGAGGAGACTCCATGGTCCAGAAGATTTACCGCTTCTCTCGTCGCACACGACGGCTCGTGGCAAGCGAACGGGGTGACGTGCCTGGCTGGGTGCTCATCACGCTCATGACCGCCGGCCTTGTGGTGGCGCTGTGGGCGCTCGCCGGCCCCGCCCTGGGGCAGGTGTTCAATCAGGCCATCACGCGTGTGGTCAGTTTTTAGGGCTCGCTTCGTGTGGCGCGACGAATCGGGTTCGGCAATCGTGGAGTTCCTCCTCGTTAGTGTGCTGCTCGTCGCCCTCACCGCGGGATTACTGCAACTCTCGCTCGCACTTCACGTGAGGAACACGTTGGCCGATGCCGCCGCGGAGGGAGCGCGCCAAGCGTCCCTCGTCGGAGCCACGCAACAAGACGGCGTCGCACTCACGAGAGATCTGATTCGCGTGGCGGTCGGCGAGGCCGTTGAGGCCGAAGTGGGAGCACGTCGGGAAATCTGGCAGGGCACCCCGACCGTAGCCGTGGAAGTCACGGCACCACTCCCACTTCTCGGGCTCTTCGGCCCACCACACGCACTACGTGTCATGGGCCGTGCTCAATTAGAGTCGCTGGGCGGTCGTCGCTAATGCGGCGTTGGGCACTTCGCGAGGACACCGGTTCGGCCGCCCTCGAGTTCATCGCCGGCGCCATCGTGTTGCTGGTGCCCTGCGTTTACGCCGTGCTCTCCTTCGGCGCCATCGAGTCGGCACAGTTCGCCGTCACGGGGGCTGCCCGACACGCGGCACGCGTTTATGTCGAACAAGCGTCACCCGCCACGGCCACCAACCTCGCTCGTCGTTCGGCTCTCGTGAGCCTCACGGAGCAGGCTCCCCAAACTCAATCGCCGCGCGTCACGTTTGCCTGTCGGGGAGCATGCCTCATTTCCGGCGGGAGCGTCACCGTTCGGGTTGCCGTTCGCGTGCCGTTGCCCTTGCTGCCGCAGTGGCCCGCGGTTCGTCGTTTCACGTCCGTCTCCGTTGCAGCGAGTTCAACCCAGTCGAACGCACGCCTGGGGGTTGCCGGGTGAGCACCCGCGGGAGGTGGAAGTCCTCGGAAGGATCCACGTTGCTCATGGTGATCTTTTCCGTTGTGCTTGCCGTGGGCGTTCTGCTCGGAACTATTTCTGCTTCGAGTCTGTACCTCGAACGAAAGCGACTGTTCGTGATGGCGGACGGCGCAGCGCTGGCTGCCAGCCAAAGCTTTTCCCTCGACAGTGTTGTCGTCGATGCCACGACTCACACGCTCAGGTATCGCCTCACCTCCTCCGATGTTGTGTCCGCGAGTCGGTCATTCTTGCGAGCAGCCGACGCTCGGGGCGTTCGTCTCGTTGGAGCTACAAGTCCGGACGGAGTCAGCGCCGTCGTGCGCCTGGCGAGCACCTGGCGTCCTCCCCTTGTCGGGGTTTTCTTCCCGGCCGGCATCCCACTTGAGGTCACGGCTCAGGCGCGCGGATCCTTTTTTTAGGTGCGGGGCTGGTCTCGTTGCGGCCCTGCCTCCTTACAGCGCGGGCCTAAGCGCGACGTTTCCAGTGGATGTAGCGCGGAATGTAGCGCCACATCATCGCTGCTCCGACGAGGCCCACGACACCGAGTGCGCCTGCGGCCACCGAAAGGGACGCCACAGCGGTGATGACAGTCACGGCCAGTGGCGCGAGGCTCGACCCGGCATCGACGGTAAATCGGTAGGCACCGAGGAAAGGGGCGGGGTTCTTCCGTGGTGCCATGTCGGCACCGAGCGTGAGGATGAGTCCCGAGGCGAGACCGTTGCCAACGGAGAGAATCATGGCGCAGATGATGAACCACATCACGTTGTTCGTCAGGTCGTGGGTAAAGCACAGGACGAGCGGCGAGATCGCCATGATGACCATGGACGGAACGGCGGACCACCGCCGACCCCAGCGGTCCATGATTTGGCCACTCGAGAAGAACAGGGCAAAGTCGATGGCCGTGGAGATGCCCATCACGAGAGAAATTTGCGCATCGTGCATGCCGATGCTCAGTGCCCACAGGGGGAGGAGCACGGTGCGGCTCGATCTCAGCGCGCCGGTGATGCCACTTGCCGTTCCGAGTCGGGCGAGCACGGCACGGTTCGTCCAGATGGTGCGGAACAATCCCAGCGTCTCGCGCTCCACCTCGTCTTCACCGCGGGTGACCACGCGACCGTCGGGCTCGGTAATGAGGGCGGGCTTTCCAAAGACTTTCTCGGGGTCGGTCAAGAAGTAGACGGCAGCGATAGTCCCCAGCGTGCCCAGACCGGTGAGCCAGAACGCCGAGTGCGGCGAACCCGTGAGGGCGATGATGCCCGCGCTGGCAAAGGGGCCGACGACCGCACCCGCGCGAAACATGCCACCGAGCAGCGACAGAGCGCGGGCGCGATAGGCCAGGGGCACGTATGTGGTCAACAGCGCATGTCGAGCCAGGCCAAACGTGGCCGTCGCGAGGCCAATCAAGAGGATGCCCACCCCGAGGGTGAACGGATCCTGGGCAATGAGTCCGAGAATGACGCCCATCAGGGCAAGGATGCTGGAGAGCAGCATGGCCATGCGCTCGCCGATTCGCGAGACGAGTAATCCACTCGGGATGTCGCCGAGCACAATTCCCAACGTCAGCATGGACGCCACGAGACCCGCCAGAGCAAGCGTTGCTCCCGTGTCACGAGCCACGGCCGGAATCACCGGGATGATGGCGGATTCGGCCGCCGAGAACAGGAAGGTGGGGAGATAAATGGCCAACGCGCCCTTGCGCAGTGAGAAACCTTTGCTCGACGTAGCCATGCTGTTGACGAGCCTACGCGGTCGCAGGGTCGCCGGTAGGCTGGAAATACC
>CAIVOR010000297.1 GCA_903907615.1 uncultured Microbacteriaceae bacterium
CGGGTGCGCATGCAACAAACGATGCCGTGCCGACGGCCGCAAACATCACCATCCGGCTCAACCCGCAAGCGTGGACCGTTTGTTCCGCGCAACATCTCGACGTGATCTGCAACGGCCAACTTGTGGGGAGAATCACGAAGGAGTCCGCCGATCTCACGGTGACCGTGCCGTTGGGTCGCCGCTGGCGAACGCTTGACCTCCGCCTGCGCGGAACGGGAGCCGACCTGCCTGCATCCGATCCGCGCAGTCTGGTCTTCAACCGGATTGTTGCGCCGGTCGAAGAGATCCGGATAAGGCTGACATAACCGAGGTCACCAAATGCATTGAGGTGGGGAGCGGTGATGCTCCGTGGCGGGTGGCGTCGCTGCTGGCGTTGCGCTCGAGCCGCGCGCCCGGCACGAACTAGCTAGATTTCGGGGTCAGATGTTCGTGAAAAAATAAGTCACCCCATCGCTCAAAAGGAGCAAAATGTCCCGTTCTATTTCACTCAGTTTTTCGGTTTCTCCTCAATTGCTCGAAGACCTCACTCTTGTCACCGATGAGTTTGCGCAAGGAAATCGTTCTGAATTCCTTCGCATGGCCATTCGTGACTTCGCCTCACGCGCTAAGGACTCCCGGCGCGCAGAACAGCGCGCGCTCAGCCTCGAAGCGCAAAATCACGTCACATATTCACGTGAAGACATCAAAGCTCTCGTGCAGAAAATTCGGTTAGAAAAGGGCTAGTCGCGAATGGCCGCGCCGAAACGCTCTGCCGCGAGGGCAACACCGGCCTGCTTAGCTTCGGTGGCCTCGGCCTGCGTGAGCGTGCGGTCGGGGGCGCGGAAGCGCAGGGCGAACGTGAGCGAGCGCGTACCCGCGGGCAGGCCCTCGCCCTGATAGATGTCGACAAGTCGAGCGTGCTCGAGCAGGTCGCCGGCGCCCTCGACGAGTGCAGCCTGCACGTGGGCCGCGGGAATGTCGGTGGCGACAACGAGCGAGACGTCCTGCGTGGCAGCCGTCATGGTGTGCACGGGCTCCGCCGAGACGGGCTCGCCCGCAGCGGCCGCGATGGCGTCGAGGTCGAGCTCGTAGGCGGCCACCCGGCCAGACAGGTTGAAGGCGTCGGCCACGGTGGGCAGGATTTCGCCGGCGTAACCGATGACGACGTCTCGATACGCGCCTTCGGCGCTACTCGACGAACGACCAGCCGCGCCTTCGGCGCTACTCGACGAACGAAGGGTGAGCTGAGCGCAGCGACCCGGGTGGAACGAGGCGTGCGTTGCCTGCGACACGACGATGTGCACGCCCGCAGCCGAAGCAATCTGCTCAACTGCGGCGAGGGCATCCTGCCAGTCGAACGGGGCGGCCTTCTGACCCGGCTCGCGAAGCACGGCATCGCCCACGAGAACACCGGCGATGTGGCGTGGCTGAGGCGGGATGCTGGCGTTGAGCTCGGCGATCTGCGAGTCAGTGGGACGCGTGCCCGCGGGCAGCATGGCGTGACCGTAGGTGACGCCAGCCTCGGGGCGGAAGACGAGTCCCTGCTCGAAGATGGCCAGGTCGATTAAGCCGCGCGAGCGGTTGCGCGCAGCGGTCTGCATGAGTCCCGGGAGAAGCGACGTGCGCATCCAGCCCTGTTCGCTGTCGAGCGCGTTGGCCAGGCGCACCTGGGGCACCG
>CAIVOR010000298.1 GCA_903907615.1 uncultured Microbacteriaceae bacterium
CAGAACGACGCGCGGCCAAAGATCACCAGGACGGCGGGCAGGAAGGAGACCGCCGACAGGAAAGCGAAGCCAATGCCAAACGCGGCGATGGGGCCGAGCGACTTGTTGGAGTTGAGGTCACTGAAGAGCAGGCAGAGGAGGGCCAGAATAACGGTCGCTGCCGAGGCGGCGATGGCCTCAAACGAGCCGCGGAACGCGCGACCGATAGCCGCCCACTTCGACTGCACCTCGAACAGCGCCTCGCGGAATCGCGACACCATAAGAAGGGCGTAGTCGGTGGCCGCACCAATCACCAAAATCGACAGGATGCCCTGACTCTGACCCGACACCTTGATGATGTCGTTGTAGGCCAACCAGTAGATGCCCAGAATCGACGCCGAGAGGGCGAAGACCGCGGTGAGCAACACAAGCACCGGCAGCAGGAGAGATCGATAGACAATCAGCAAGATGAGGAATACCGCACCGAGCGCAACAAGCAGCAGGATGCCGTCGATGCCACCAAATCCGTTGACGAAGTCAGCCAACAAGCCGGCCGGGCCAGCAACGTAGGCCGTGTATCCCGCGGGGACGGTGGCTTTGACGAGTGTTCGCAGTTCGGTGATGTCAGCGAGACCCTCGGCGCCTGTGGCAGCGAACGGCACGATGTATTCGAGTGCGGCGCCATCTTCAGAAGGGATGGGTCCGATAACGCTCGTCGGCTGCGGGTCTGTGGGGGGAGCCACACCGGGCGATTCCTGCATGGCTGTTGCCAGCTCGTCGAAGGTCGCCATCTCATCGGAGGCGATGGTTCCGCTGTCGGAGACAATCACCACGATGGCCGGGATGTAATCCGAATCGCGGAAATTCTGGGCAATCGTGTTGACCTCGGTGCTCTGGGCACTTGCCGGCAAGAAACCTGCTTGGTCGTTGGTGGAAACCTCAGAAATCTTTCCGAAGGTGGGGCCGCCGAGTCCGGCGAGTGCCACCCACACAATCACCAAAACGGTGGGCAACAGGATTCGCAGCCAGAGGCGCGGAGTCCAGTCTTTCTTCGGCTCTTTCATCATTTCTCCCTTGTCGGCAATGCCTAAAATCCTAGCAAAGGGAGCGAGGCAGTGAGTTCTCGGGGCTAGGCGGACGGGAAGGGAGCCGTGAAGACCGTTTCGTCGAGGGGGCGACGCACCCGGGGTGCCGTCTCGCGAGCCTGCAACGTCTCATTAAGGAGCTCGGGGGCACCCAGATGACCTACCGCAGCGACGACGAATGGCTTCCAGTTGGCGGGCACGTTGAAGTGCGCTGCTATGGCGTCCCGATCAAATCCGGCGGCCTGGTGCACGAACAAACCATCTGCGTGCGCCTGCACCGAGAAGTGAGCCATGGCCTGGCCCAAGTCGTAGGGGGCGTATTCGCTTGCCTTATTCTCGGGATCTTCTTCGTACATGCCAATCACGATGGCTCCGGCCGTGGGTGCCCACGACGCGTTCCACCCAGACAGTCGCTCCGTCATGGCTGCGAATGTTGCGTCACCACGAAATCCCACGAGGAATCGCCACTCTTGAGCGTTGTTGGCTGAGGGGGCCCATCGGGCGGCCTCGAACGCGGGCGTCAGGTCGGCC
>CAIVOR010000299.1 GCA_903907615.1 uncultured Microbacteriaceae bacterium
CGTCCGCGCGAGAAGGAAGTCCGGCAACGACAGTGTCGTCGTGGGATCGAAGCTCGACGGAATATCAATCGTCGTGCGACTGGTGTCGGTTGATGCGGTGCTCGTTCCCGCACACCCCGACAGGAGGAGTGCGGTACTCGCTGCCGCGGCCGTGAGGCTGACGAGCAGTGTGGATCTTTTCATGGTGTTCCTTTCGTGGTGATTGCTTGGTCGGTAGCTATTGCAGAACTTCGTAAAAGTCAATAACGGTCTTGCTTGGGAGTGATTGGGCTCGACCAACGAACACCGACCTCGTCAACCACTGAAGGCGCGGGGACGTTGTTCGGAATCGCGGCGTTGTCAGGAAGTAACCCATGTCCACTTGTGATTTGTCCGAGTCCGTGAGGTGACGGAGCACGCCGACATTGACCACATCGACAACCTCCCCCTCAGCGGTGCGGAAGAGATACCGCGCCTCGACGTTGTAGGCCTCGTCAGATCGGGTCAAGCACCAGTCGCCGCCGCCGGGGATGATGTCACCAGAAATCTCGCCTTCGACGCTACCGCCGGTAATCGGGATGAATTCGAGCTGTTCACCCGAACGGTCTTCCAGCGAAATGAAATCGGAGGCGTCTGGAACAAGCGCGGTGATCGTGAAAACGAACCTCAGCGCAGGCGGGGTAGCTTCTATCACAGCAAGTGGACCCCTCAATTAAATGAGCGTCACCATTGACGCTTCTAGGAGTGAGCATAAGGATAGTGAATGCAATAGTCAACAGCGTTAACTAATCTGTTACGTAACTTCGGTGCCCGTGGGTCACCGAGATTTATTAGGCTGGAAAGAGAATGACAGTCTCACTCGGCGCGAAGGCAGGAATGGTGGCAGTGCCCCAGTCTCGGAGAAAGCGCGGTTCGCTCTCTACCGGCGAGATTGTGATGGCTTCTCTGAGAGTTCTCGACACCGAAGGTCCCGCGGCGCTGACGTTCAATCGCCTCGGAAGAGAACTGCGGTCGTCCCCCACGGCCGTCTACCGTCATTATTCAAGCCGCCAAGAGATCCTCCTGGCCGTTGCGGAGCACCTCGATTTTCTTTCTCTTGATAACTACTCGCCGACTGATGATTGGCGGAACGATCTCACTCAGCTTGCCTGGCGAGCGTGGGACGTCGCCAACCTGCACCCCGCGGCGGCGAGCGTTGCCATGGGTCTCATCACCAACGGTGTTCACGAGCTCAGTGCAGTCGAAGCCGTTCTGCGGGCAATTAGTGCTGCGGGACTCCGCGGACGGCAAGCCGTCATTCACTATCAGGTGTATGCGAACCTCGTTTTGGGGGCGGCTATGGCGCAAGGGAGGCGCCTGTCAGATCTGCAATTCGCGGAATCGAATGATTTTCTCCAGGTCTACTCACCCAGCGACCCGGCGAAGTGGCCCCATGCGGAGGCCCTCAAGGACGACCTGCGCGTCGTTGACTACGTCGAAGTTTTTAGGCGGCAGGTGGAGATGTACCTTGACGCACTGGGGCTCGCTGTCGATCGCCAGAAGGAAACAGAGGCGACCAAACGCGCCAGTTAAGTCCTGTGCGCGAGCGGTTTCACCGTGGGCAATCTAGGCGCTGAACGCGAGCGTGCCGTCGATATAGGTCTCGCTCACGGTGATCTTGTCCCAGCCGTCGGCAGCGGAGCTCCACGGGTCGGCTGACACCACGGCGTAGTCCGCGCGCTTGCCCACCTCGAGTGAGCCGCGGTCGTCGGCGTGAATCTGCCACGCGGCGCCGGTCGTGATGGCGGTGAGTGCCTGTTCGGGCGTCGCGCATTCGGCCGCGTTAAGCACGGATCCGTCGACCTGCAGTTGGCGCAGAACGGCGGTGCGTGCGCTCTGCAGCGGGTGCACCTTGCTCACGTTGTAGTCGGAGTGCAGGCTCGGGCGAAGTCCGGCCGCGTAGGCCGAGGCCACGCGGTCGAGGCGGTTGGCGCGCTCCGGCCCGAGGATGGTGTCGCGGAACGCGGCACCCCAGTAGAAGACGTGGTTCATCAAGAAGCTCGGGCTAATGCCCGCCTTGGCCATGCGCGTGAGTTGGTCATCCGTGGTGAACGAGACGTGCTCGAAACGATGGCGCAGGTCGTTGGTGCCGTATCCGGGCAAAAGCTCTTCCATGGCGGTGAGCGCAAACTCCACGGCGGCGTCTCCATTGGTGTGCACCATAATCTGCCAACCGTCGCGCAGGCCGGGCGTGATTGCCGCGCGAAGCCCCTCGGGCGTCCAGTTAGCGTGGCCGCCGTTGTCTTCGCCGAGGTAGGGCTGGAAGAAGTAGCCAGAGCGACCCTGGTTCGATCCGTCGGTGACGACCTTCCAGGCATCGGCTCGCACCATCTCGTCACCGGAGAAGGGCGTGACGCCAGCCTCTTTCCAGGTTGCCGCAACCTCGTCGGGGGTCTTCCCCGCCATGATGGCGAACTGCGCGGTGGACATGCGGACCGGGAGGCGCTGGGCGCCGTTCATCTGGTGCAGCATGGCCAGTTCTGAGATGCCCGCGAGCGTTCCCGTGGCTGCCTCGCGCAGCGAAGTGACGCCCTGGCGTGCACACTCGTTGAGAATCGTGGTGATGCCGGCAGCAAGGTCGGCCTGAGTGGGCTTGGGGAGCTTGCCCGCAAAGACCATCAGGGCCGGGGCCTCACCAATGACGCCGGTCAGCTTTCCGTCGGCGCGACCAAACGTTCCACCGGGCGGGTCCATTGTTTGGTCCGTGACGCCGGCCGCATCCATGGCGGCGCTGTTGACGTAGAGGTAGTGCATCGACGCGTTCATGACCATCACCGGATTGTTGGGCGAGACCTGGTCGAGAATCGTGCGCGTGAGGTCGGGTTCACCCGGGTAGAGGCTCGGATCGAAAAGTTTGCCGAGTACCCACTGGCCGTCGGGTGTCTTGGCCGCGGTCTCCTTGATGGTGGCCACAACCGAATCGAAGGTGGGGCACGCCTCGTGGGACACGTCGGTCCACGTGAGATTCAGGAGTGATGTCCACATGTGCATGTGGGGCTCGATGAGCCCGGGAATCACAATGCCCTCGGGCTTCATCGTCTTGGTGGAGGCATCCGTCAGGCCGTCGAGGTCGGCGAGCGAACCGATGCCAATGATCTTTCCGCCCGAGATGGCCATGGCCTCAGCCGAAGGAGAGGCGGGGTTGCCCGTGGAAATGCTGCCCACGACGAGCGTGTCGGCTTTTTCAGATGCGGGCGCCTTCTTGGCGTGGTGGGCCGGGGTGAGCGTGGTGCCCGCTGATGCCACGGCATCACTCAGGTGGGCCTGTGCAATCGGGTGGGCGGTACAGCATCCTGCAGACATCGTCGGGCTCCTTCTGAACGTTAAGTCCAACGTAACAGGGCGGGAGCTGGGAAAGGTCAGTACATCAATAACTTTGCGCGCAGCGTCTGCTCAAATTTGACCACATCTCCCCGGGCCAGCTTCAGGTCGGTCCAGTCGAGGATCATGCTCAGATCGCCGTTGGCACCCTCGATGAGCACGCACGGTTCACGGCCATCACTCGCCGCCAACTGCGCGGGAGTCCGCTCGTTCTTGTGGACGAGCACGAACTCAATCCCCTGTTCGTCTGCCAGGCGCTGCTCCATGTCTTTCCAGGCGGCTTTCTTGGTGAACGGCGAATGCGTGATGTCACACAGCGTGCACTCGCGCAGCCCGAACAGATGGCCGAAAAGGTAGCTGATCTCCCCGGCGAATCCGCCGTCTGCGTTGTAGACCCCGATGAGCTTCATGCTGTCATCCTAGGTCGGGTACGAGTCCGGCTATTTCTTCTTACCGTCTGTAAAGCGGTATCCCACGGGAAATATCTCCAGCCTCTTGCGGCGAGACACGAGACCCCACACGCCGCCGCGAACGAAGAGCACGAACACAATGCCCACGGCTCCCAAGAAGATGAGATACAGGGGCCCGAAGTCCGCCAGCAGTTGCTTCAGGAACCAGAAGATGAGGGCGCCGATGATGGGCCCTTCCAGGGTTCCGACTCCGCCCACGACCACGATGAAGATCATAAAGGCAGACCACTGGACCGAAAACACGCTGTCCGGCTGAACACGCATCGTCGAAATCGCCACGAGGGCCCCGGCAACACCGGCAGCCGCCGCCGCAAAGATGAAGACGCGTCGTCGCACCGACTGCACACGAACGCCAGACGTCGAAGCGGCCGTCACGTCATCGCGCACCGCCGTGAGTGCCAGGCCGATCCGAGACCGGACCAGCCAAACGCACACTACGAGCACGACGACTGCGGCGCCCAGGGCAATCCAGTAGCTCATGGCGATGCGCAAGTCTTTGGGCATGTCAGTCGTCGCCGCCAACGAGATTCCCGCGCCGCCGCCCACTTGCGGGAACTGAACGACGATGAGGCGAACAACCTCGGCGAGCACCCACGTGCCCACGGCGAAGTATCCGCCCACCAGACGAAACGCAAAGAACGAGATGGGGAACGCCAAGATGCCACTCACAATCGCGGCAAGGAGAACCGTCACGATGATGTTGAGATTGAACGCATCCGCAAAAACAACCACGGCGTATGCGCCGATCCCGATGTAGGCCTGTTGCCCCACCGACACCATTCCGCCGTATCCCGCGAGCAGGTTCCACGTCATGGCAAGCAAGAGCAGAATGAAGAAGTCAATCATGGCGTAGGTGACCGAAAGGCCGACCATGAAAGGCAGGAGTGCGAGCACCACCACCACAGCGCCCAGCCCGGACGTTCCCAAAATCGACATGCGCGTCCATCGCTGAACGGTGTACGCCGGCGGCTCGAGGCCCTTCGCTCGGAGCGGGAATGACGGCATCATGCGCGAACCTTTCGACGAGAGAGTCCGCTGGGCAAGAATGCCAAGAAGAGAAGGAACACGATGTGCCCGGCGAGAATTTGCTGCGCCGGAGCAAAAGCGGCCCCCACGGTCTGAGCAACACCCAAGATGACGGCGCCGCCCAAGGTGCCCCACAGGCTTCCCAGCCCGCCGATGATGACCGCCTCAAAGGCGAAGATGAGCAACATGGAACCGGAGGACGGGCTGAACGAGGTCTGGATGCCTGCCGCGACACCGGCAATGGCCACGACGCCGAAGGCGATTGCCGTGGCGATTCCGTAGATAACTTTGGGGTTTGCGCCCTGGAGCATCACGGTATCGGGATCGTCGCTGACCGCTCTGAC
>CAIVOR010000300.1 GCA_903907615.1 uncultured Microbacteriaceae bacterium
TGCGAAGGGCAGCGTTAGCGCGGGACCCCACGAGCGGTAGCCGAGTTCCCAGAGGAACGACACGAATACGATTGCCTGCAGAACGTTGGCAATCCAGAAGGGGAAGTGCCGGCGCAGGAGCGCGAACACGACGCAGATAAAGAAGAGCTCGTCCCAGATGCCGACGAAGCCAACGCCCACAAACAGTCGTGCGATTTCACTGGGCTCCTCAACGGCCGGCCAGTTCTGGTAACTGCCCGAGGTGATGAAAAACACCGGCAGGATGAGGTAGCCGAGCACCAGCACGGCAGCCAGCCAGGCCCACTCCCCGCGTGACCACGGCTCCCCCGGTCGACCGGGGAACCGCACGACGTGATCACGAAAAACCCAGCGGCTCATCACATACGGAAACACCACGCAGGCCGTGAGCACCGCGCCCATCAGTGCGATGTTGGCCCACTCGAGGTTGGCCTCGACCGAGATCAGACTGATGAGAACCAGGGGGACGGCAATCAGCGACAGGTCTCGTGCGAGCGTGCGATTGCTCGCGAACGCAATGATGAGGCCGGCGGCGAGGGCGGCATAACCGAGGGCCATGAACAGCGGTAAGTCGCGGGCAACAAAAAGCGCCGGTGCCGCCAGGGCCACCAGGCTTGCAGCAATGATATCCCGGGGCACTCCTCCACTCTTGCCGGTTGGGTTCCCTGTGGCAAGAGTCGAGGGCCAAGTTCCACGCGACCCGGCAGACTATTTCACAGGCACATTTCAGCGTCGTTAGTGAACTCCACTGATACGATTTTGTGAGATTTCTTGAGGGGATTCGCATGGCGGGAAAACGAGTCGCGTTGCTTGCATCGAGCGTCGCGCTGTTGATGGCGTTGTTTGCCGTCCCCGCTCAGGCGGCGACAGCGGCATCCGCACCATCCGCACCGGCCGTAAACTCTGTGCCCACCGAGAACACCGCGCCGTGCACCATCACGGGAACAGCACGAGCCGAAACGATTGTGGGCACGGCCGGTAACGATGTCATCTGCGGCCTCGGTGGCAACGACACCATCCGTGGCGGTAACGGCAACGACACTATTCGCGGTGGCGACGGCAACGACAACATCAGCGGGGGAAACGGCAACGATTCGGTCGCCGGCGACGCAGGCAACGACACCGTTGATGCCGGGGTTGGCAACGAGTCGCTCAACGGTGGTTCGGGCAACGACACTCTCGTGGGAGGAACTGGAGACGACACCGTCCTGGGCGGCGACGGCCGCGACAGCGTTTCGTCAGGAACGGGCGATGACGCCATCAACGGCGGTGGCGGAGTCGACTCCATCAATTCGGGCGCGGGTGATGACACGTGTGCCAACGACGCTGCCGATCGCCGCGCGGACCCGTGCACCACGGATATCAGCGCCCCCGCAATCAGTTTCCCGGCCACCAACAGCAGTGAGATTCAGGCGGGCTCAACGGCCGTCTTCCGCTGGATTGCCCGCGATCCCTCCGGCGTCGCCATGACCTGGGGCATGGTAGGCGGGCCTCCCGGTTGGATCGACTGGTGTGGTTTCGCCACTCCCGCTCCATTAGTCGAGGGAACCCCCGAGATGGGCACCTATGAGCTGCGGTGCGCCATTCCTGCCACTGCGGTCAACGAGCGCTACACGCTCTACATTGGCTCCTCCGACGCCATCGGAAATTCTTCGCCGAACTGGGCGGCCTGTGAGTTCACGGTGGTCAACGGATCATCCGACAATCGCGTCCCCGAAATCCTGGACATCCGACTCCCCTCGACCCTTCGTGTTGGCGAGACCTTCACTGTTGACATTGATGTCTCCGACGAATCCGGTACCGCGGGCGTTTACTCGTGGTTCGTCGGCGCCGCTCCCTACTACTACGGAGACCAGAACGGTTTGTTTATTCGGGCAGTTGACACCACCACGTTGGAAACGGGCGACACCACGCTGATAGCGGGTGACGTCACCAACGGGACATTCCGGCAAACCCTGGTGGTGTCGAGCTGGGCGCCCCCGGGACGGTATGCGCTTCTCGTCAGCATTCGTGACGCGGTCGGAAACCGTGGCTTCATCACGACCGAGTACTCGGTCACCGTCGCTCCTTAGCGTTCTCGAGGCTTTCGTGGCCTCACTCTGAGCTGAGCCGTCGACCTGCGGGTGGACGGGCACCGTCACGCCGGAACAGAAAACGCTCTGCAACGAGAACGACAACCACGATGGCGCCCGCGGCGAGCGTGGCCTCGAGGCGAAAGAGGACGGTCTGCTCGTAAAGGTCGCCGGCGATGGCGAAGAGCGCCAGAACAAAAGTGGTGACCCCGAACGTGGCTATCGAGTAGTTGCTCGTCAGGAACGCGAGGAGCAAGTAGCCGCCCACGGCCACCAGCACAAAGATGAGCCCGTCGGGTGCGGGGAGGTAGGTGCCCCAGAGAAAGGCCAGACCGACAGCTGCGAGTGTTCCGATCACGCGTTCCGCCACGCGCACAGCGGTGGCCTTCTGATCCGACTTAAAAATCCACGCCACCGACATGGGAATCCAGTACTGGTGCGGCACCTCAACGAATTGCGAAATGGCGGTGGCAACACCGATCGCGATGGCCACGCTCAGGGCGTGACGCACGTAGGTGTCGCGCTGCACTCCCGGGTACCGCAGGCGAAACCACAGCGACCGGGGTTCGCGTTCCGGTGGCGGGCCGGCGCGTTTCACTCGTGACTGACGGATGAGCATGAAGACCCCGTATTGCACGAGACCGCCCAGCCCCACACACGCCACAAACGACGCCGAGAGTTCGAAGCTCTCGGGCAACCCCACCGTGACGGTAAACAGCACGAGCGAGAGCACCCCCACGAGCGCCGCACGCGCGCCGGCCACACCCACCCACGCGCTGAAGGCAGCCACGGCAGCGGAGAAAATCAGAACGAGAACCCGATTCTCCGCCACGAGAAAACCGAGAGCGCACGTGGCCACGAGCCAAGCGGTTGCCCACAACATGAAGCGCCCGCGATGCGACGGATGGATGTCCCACTCCGTGATTCCCACAAACAGGGCTCCCACGCCAAGGGGAACAACTGCCTCGGGGATGCCGGCCAGCCACGCAACCAGCGGGAGCGCGGTGGCAACCGCTGCCGTTCGCAGGGAACGGAGAATAAGCAGTTTCTCTTTGTCAATGCGCACGAGTTGTCGCGCGAGACCCGTTGCGAA
>CAIVOR010000301.1 GCA_903907615.1 uncultured Microbacteriaceae bacterium
CGCTCACCGTGCCCACGGCAACCAGCGTGCGCGCCATCCCCGCCAAGTTGCTCATTGACAACCGCATTGTGCTTAACAACCACCTGTCGCGTCACCGCGGTGGCAAGGTGTCGTTCACGCACATCCTCGGCTTTGCTCTGGTGCGTGCGCTCAAGGAATTCCCCAGCCAAAACGTGTTCTACGAAGAGGTTGACGGCAAGCCCACCATGGTCGCGCCCGCGCACGTGACGCTCGGCCTCGCCATCGACATCCCCAAGCCCGACGGCACGCGCGCCCTCATGGTGCCCGGCATCAAGCGCGCCGACACCATGGCCTTCGACGAGTTCCTGCAGGCCTACGAAGACCTCGTCGGACGCGCGCGCGCCAACAAGCTCACGGGCGAAGACTTCCAGGGCATCACAGTGTCGCTGACCAACCCGGGCGGCATCGGCACCAATCACTCGGTCCCGCGCCTCATGAAGGGTCAGGGTTGCATCATCGGTGCCGGAGCCCTCGACTACCCCGCCGAGTTCCAAGGCTCGAGCGAGAAGACGCTCGTCGACATGGGCGTGGGCAAGATCATCACGCTCACCAGCACCTACGATCACCGCGTCATTCAGGGCGCCGGCTCGGGCGAGTTCCTCAAGATCGTGCACGAGTTGCTTATCGGTCAGCGGAATTTTTACGAGGAAATTTTCGGGGCACTGCGCATTCCCTACAAGCCCATCCAGTGGAACGCCGACATCAGCGTGGATGCCGCCTCCGCCATCGACAAGACCGCTCGCGTTCAAGAGCTCATCAACGCCTTCCGCGTGCGTGGCCACCTCATGGCCGACATCGACCCGCTCGAGTACGTGCAGCGTTCGCACCCCGACCTCGAGATCGAGTCGCACGGCCTCACCCTCTGGGACCTCGACCGCGACTTCATCACCGGAGGAATCGGCGGCTCACGAATGCTGCCCCTGCGCAAGGTGCTGGGCATCCTGCGCGACTCGTACTGCCGCACGGTCGGCCTCGAGTACATGCACATCCAAGACCCGGAGCAGCGTCGCTGGATTCAGGAGCACATCGAGAAGCCCTACGAGAAGCCCGATCACGACGAGCAGATGCGCATCCTCGAAAAGCTCAACGAGGCAGAGGCATTTGAGACGTTCCTACAGACCAAGTACGTGGGTCAGAAGCGCTTCAGCCTCGAGGGCAGCGAATCGCTGATTGCCCTGCTCGACGCCGTGCTGCAGAAGGCCGCCGACTACGAGCTCGACGGCGTGGGCATTGGTATGGCACACCGCGGTCGCCTCAACGTACTCACCAACATCGCCGGCAAGACCTACGGCCAGGTTTTCCGCGAGTTCGAGGGCAACGTCGACACCGGTTCGGTTCAGGGCTCGGGCGACGTCAAGTACCACCTCGGCACCGAGGGCACGTACACGTGCCGCAACGGACGCCAGATGCCCGTCTTCCTGGCCGCTAACCCGTCGCACCTCGAGGCCGTCAACGGCGTGCTGCAGGGCATCGTGCGTGCCAAGCAGGACCGCAAGCCCATTGGCACGTTCACCACGCTTCCCGTGCTCATTCACGGTGATGCCGCCATGGCCGGTCAGGGCGTGGTCTACGAGGGCATGCAGATGTCGCAGCTGCGCGGCTACCGCATCGGCGGAACCGTGCACATCTCGGTCAACAACCAGATCGGCTTCACTACTCCCCCGTGGGAGTCGCGCACGTCGGTGTATGCCACCGATGTAGCCAAGGCCATCCAAGCTCCCATCTGGCACGTCAATGGCGACGACCCCGAGGCCGTGGTCCGTGTGGCCCGTCTCGCCGTCGAGTTCCGCCAGCGCTTCAAGAAGGACGTCGTCATCGACCTCGTCTCCTACCGCCGTCGCGGCCACAACGAGGGTGACGACCCCTCGATGACCCAGCCCATGATGTACAACCTCATCGAGGCCAAGCGCTCCGTTCGGCGCCTCTACACCGAGGCCCTCGTGGGTCGCGGCGACATCTCGCAGGAAGAGTTCGATGCCGCCCAGGCCGACTTCCAGCGTCAGCTCGAGACGGCCTTCGACGATACACACGGAGACAAGGCCGAGGGCGGCGCAAGTGTCGCGACGGCTGTTGCACCGACTCCCGACCGCAGTCAGCCCACGTCAACCGCCGTCGATATCTCGGTCATCCACCGCATCGGCGATGCGTTCAACAACATTCCCGAGGGCTTCTCGGTGCACCCCAAGCTGCAGCAGCTGCTCACCAAGCGTGGCGAGATGAGCCGCGAGGGTGGAATCGACTGGGGCTTTGGCGAAATCTTGGCGTTCGGTTCGGTGCTACTCGAGGGCACGCCCGTTCGCCTCACCGGTCAAGACGTGCGACGCGGAACCTTCGTTCAGCGCCACGCGGTCTTCCACGACCGCACGAATGGCCAGGAGTGGCTGCCGCTCACCAACCTCGCCGACAACCAGGGTCGCTTTTGGATCTACGACTCGCTGCTCAGCGAGTACGCGGTCATGGCGTTCGAGTACGGCTACTCGGTCGAGCGTCCCGACGCGCTCGTGCTGTGGGAGGGCCAGTTCGGCGACTTCGCCAACGGTGCCCAGACGGTGGTGGATGAGTTCATCTCGGCCGCCGAACAAAAGTGGAGCCAGCACTCGTCGGTCGTGCTTCTGCTACCCCACGGTTACGAAGGCCAGGGTCCCGACCACTCGTCGGCCCGCATGGAGCGCTACCTGCAGATGTGTGCCGAAGACAACATGATTGTCGCGCGCCCGTCAACGCCAGCCTCCTACTTCCACCTGCTTCGCCGCCAGGCGCACCAGCAGCCGCGCAAGCCGCTGATCGTGTTCACGCCCAAGGCCATGTTGCGCCTGCGCGACGCGGCCAGCCCGGTCGACGACTTCATCACGGGCGGGTTCCGCGAGGTCATCGACGAACCGCGCCAGCTCGACAAGTCCGCGGTTCAGCGGGTGATCGTGACCGCCGGCAAGCCGTTCCACGACCTCGAATCTGAGATTGCCAAGACAGGCGATGCGCGCGTCGCCGTGGTGCGCCTCGAGCAGTTCTATCCCGAGCCTCTCGAAGCGCTCAACGCAATCTTGGCGACGTACCCCAACGCCGAAGTGGTCTGGTACCAGGACGAGCCCCAAAACCAGGGCGCGTGGCCGTTCATCCTGCTCAACATTGCGCCGCACCTCAACGGTCGCAGCATCCGGTGCGTGTCGCGTCCGGCCTCGGCCGCTCCGGCCGCCGGCTCGGCCAAGCGTCACCAGGTCGAAGCCGACATCCTGCTGGGCGAGGCGCTCTCCTTCTAGTGCACTCCGAAGTGTCAGCCCCGTCAGCGCCCGCGTGATGGTGTGGGTCGAGCTAGCCCGTCGCCCTAGTGCCGTTTCTCGGCGAACCAGTAGCGTGGAGAGATGACTTCACCGGTGGGTTTTGTTCGCGGGGTGGCACACCCCGAGGCGTATCACGGGCGCGGCAAACGCACCGACTTCTTTGAGGGCTGGTAC
>CAIVOR010000302.1 GCA_903907615.1 uncultured Microbacteriaceae bacterium
AAGCTGGGTCAGAAGATCAAAGAGGGTGGTTACACACTCGTTCCCCTCAAGCTGTACTTCACCGATGGTCGGGCCAAAGTTGAGTTGGCGCTGGCCAAGGGTAAGAAGGATTACGACAAGCGCCAGGCTCTTCGCGAGCGTCAGGACAAGCGCGAGGCCGACCGGGCCATCTCTGCCCGGCGCAATCTGGGCGACTAGCCCGTTTCGCTCACCCGGCCGCCGGCCTGCTCCCGTTGTAGCAACCGGAATGTTTATTGTCAGGTGCGCGTTGTATCCTTCGATAGCGCAATTAATTGCGCACGACCGGTTCGCCGGGTTCTCAACTCAATAGCGTGTGATGTGACCAGCCTCCGCGTTGCGACCTGCCCTCGGGCAGCAGCGATGCGGGCCACTCATGGGGATGATCGGTTTCGACATTGCCTGCGAGCGGGAGAGAAGCGGGTCGAGGATGCGGAGCTATCTCGTAAACGCTCTCCGCAAACTATAGGTGCCAATACAAAGCGCGCCGACTTCGCCCTCGCTGCCTAGAGCAACGAGCCTGAAGTCCGTCGGTATGAAGGTCTGTTCTCGCCTTCGTTCTCGGCGTCATTAAGAGAACTTGCCGTGGCGTGACGTCTGAGCGCTCCACGGGACACTTACTCGGGCTGGGCTCGTCGACTTAGGTGCCAGTGACAAAGGTCGGAGCCGAGTAGAACGTTTTCACTTGCTACACCCGTAGAAGACTCACAATCACAGCAGTGGACGGGGGTTCAATTCCCCCCATCTCCACAACGAGCAATGCGCTCAGCTGGCCATCACACGCTATTGAATTGAGTCGTCGCCATGGCCGTTTCGCTGTCGCAGCTAACATGGCTCCATGAGCACACTCACAGGCCGAGACAAGACCGCCCTTCTCGTTATTGACGTCCAAGAGGGCGTTGCCGAAGGCGCCTATCACCGCGATGAGGTCATCGCCACGATCGCTAGTGCCGTGGATCGCGCGCGGACCGCGGGAATCCCCGTCGTGTGGGTGCAGCACTCCGATGAGGAGATGCCCATTGACTCGGTCGAATGGCAGCTCGTTGATGAGCTCACGCCGCTCGCCCACGAACCACGCGTGCGCAAAGAGTTTCGCAGTTCGTTCGAAGACACCAACCTCGAATCGGTACTCAGTGACCTCGGAGTGGGGAACCTCATCGTGTGCGGCATGCAGACCAACAATTGCATTCGTCACACCACACACGCCGCACTCGAGCGCGGTTATGACGTGACCCTGATGTCGGATGCGCACACCACCACGGGATACGAGTGGGACGGGCACGAAGTATCAGCCAAGATGCTCGTCGACGAGACAAACGACAACTTTGGTGGGTACGCCCTCCCGGGCAGAAGTGCCACCGTTACACCCGCGGCTCGCGCGGTTTAGTCTTTACGCATGACCGAAATCGAACTCCTCGGGCTCTGGCAGAAAGCGCGCCTTCACGTCGTGCTCTCCCAGATCGCTCCCACCTTCCTGCTCATCGCCACCGTGGCACTCTTTCCGCTGGGCATTGCCGGTGCGCCGATTGTGGTGCGCCTAGCCGCGCTCGGAATCCTACTGGCGTCCGGCATCCTCGGAGCCCTTGTGCAGTTTTCTAGTGCGGCCGAAGCCCAGGCCGTGGTCGCTGACCTCGCCGCGCTCAAGACGCCGTCGGCAACAAGTCGCCGCGCCATTGCACTCGCTCCGTGGTTCAACGTGGTCAAGTTCGTTACGCCGGCAGTCTTTGGAGTCATCTTTCTCCTCCTGATGGCCGCCTTGCTGCTTGGTCGTTAACTTTCACGCTTTTTCGGTGAGGTATATTCGCCCGCATGGTTGAAGCAGTCTCCCCCATGCAAGCTTTTGTTCTTTGGCCTCTCTGGGCGCAGCTCCTCGTCATCGTGCTTCCGTTCACGGCCGCCGTGATCGTGTTCACGATCGTGGCGCGCAAGCGAAGCTTGACTGAACGTGGTGATGACAACGCGGCCACCGCCATCATCAGATTCGCGGGGGCCGCTTTCGTCTTTTTGGGCGCGTTCGCCATTGTGACGTCGTGGCAATCGTCGAATGCCGCCTTGGGCGATATCCAGAAGGAGTTCTCCTCGGTCACGTCCCTGGCGCAAGACACACGAGCCATTGACGCACCCGAGGCGCAGGACCTTCGAGACAAGCTCATCGCGTACGCCGAAGAGGTCAGTTCGGTCGAACTTGGAAGCGCGCCGCGCATCGACATCAGCTATGCCGCAGAAGACATGGTCTACGACATCTCGGATGCCGCATTCGCCCTGTCGGAAACCGAGTACCTTTCAGCCGATGAAGTGAGCAGTCTCTACAAGGACTTCGACGCGTTCAAGCAGGCCCGCAACTCACGACTCGGCCACTCGAGTGCCCTCGTGCCGGACGCCATCATGTGGGTGTTGCTCGCCATGGGCGCCATCATGGTTGTCGTGATTGGCCTCTATCCGAGTGGTCCGCGTGCCGTGATCAAGTGGATGCAGAGCATCGGGGGATTGGCCATCGTGGTTCTCGTTCTGGGTACCGTGCTTGTGATTCAGTCAAGCGACGTGGCCCAGGAGGCCTATCGACACCCCATCGACGTGTTTGTCTCCACGTATTCCGGATTCTGACAGGCCTCCTCGACTGGTTTCCGGGGGGCCTCGCTTCAGTTGGCCGGTCTTCCTGCATCTATTTGCGGATGTTGCGCTGGTAATCTGACACCCGTGGCTCTGTAAAAACTTCGCTTTGCCACAGAAAGAGGAATCATCATGGGTTACACAAAAATCGACGTCATGAACGAGACCGGATACGTGGTTCTCGACATGTACGACCAAGCGAAAGACCCCAAGGAATGGCTTGACATCGAGTATGTCGACTGGAAGTCATCCGGCGTTACCCGTTTCG
>CAIVOR010000303.1 GCA_903907615.1 uncultured Microbacteriaceae bacterium
GGCAAAGTCGCTCTGGCTCACGGCCTAGCCTTTCGCCCGTCGAGTAGCCGACTGTTCGGGTTTGTCGCCCGTCGAGTAGCCAACGAAGTTGGCGTATCGAGACGCTACGCCGGGGTTCGTCGCTCGTCGAGTAGCCAACGAAGTTGGCGTATCGAGACGACTGTCCGGGGTTCGTCGCTCGTCGAGTAGCCAACGAAGTTGGCGTATCGAGACGCTACGCCGGGGTCAGGTAGACCTTGCGAATGTGATCCGGCACAATCCAACGTGTCTTCACGCCGGCACTCAAGCGCACGATGTCGCCAGCCTCTACCTCAAGCGGTGGGGCGGCATCATCGGTGAACTCGATTGTCGCCCCACCCGAAATCACAATGAACACCTCATCGACCTCGGTGTCGGTACTCACGCCCTGCGTGTGCTCCCAAATGCCCATCGAGACGCCGGCGAAATCACCCAGCTCCAGGATGCCTGTTTCGGGTGATCCTGACTCAATCTGATCCGCAGAGAGGCTCTCCCGCGTCAGGTGCACGCTGGCCGCGGCCGCCAGCTTGAGGGTCCCATTTTCATTACTCACGAATCGAACCCCATTCCCATTGCGTCGAGTGTGCGCAGAAAGAAATTGCGCTTGCCGAGGTTGTGGTCGGCCCGATCCATTGACCGCCTCACCAGGTTGATGCCCACCGAGGCCAGTGGCTCTGGCGGGAACGGCGTGGGACGCGTTGACACCATCGTGAGCCGCGTGCGCTCCGAATCGATTCCGTCGAGGCGGTCGAGCATGACATCGGCGGCAAAGCGCGATGCGCCCACGCCGAGTCCCGTGAAACCGAGAGCGTAAGCGACGCGGTTCTTGCGTGCCGTGCCAAAAAAAGCGCAGAAACGCGAGCTGGAATCAATCGGACCCGACCATCGGTGCGTGAACCGAACGTCGGAGAGCTGAGGGAACGTGGTGAAGAAGTGACTGGCCAGGCGTTCAAAACTTTCCCGCCTGTCCTCGTAGTCGGGATTGACGCGGCCACCGAAGTAGTAGACCGCGTCGTAACCACCAAACAGGATGCGATTGTCGGCCGTCAGGCGGTAGTAGTGAAACTGATTTGCGAGGTCGGAGACACCCTGTCGCCCGGACCAGCCGATGCTCTTCATTTGCTTGGCCGACAGGGGCTCGGTGGTGAGCACGTAGTCGTACACGGGCACGGTCATCAGGGCGTTGCGCTTGAGCAAACTCGGATAAGCATTGGTGGCCAGAATGATTTGTTTCGCCGTGACCGTGGCGCGCGGCGTGACCACGCGAAGGCCGCGCCGAAACTTCTCGGCGGGCGTTTGCTCGAAGATGAGCACACCCAGTTCCGTGGCAACACGAGCGAGTTCAGTGACCAGCTTGGCGGGATGAACCATAGCGGCGTCATCCTTGTGCCACGCGCCAGCTAAATACGTGGGGGAGTTGATCTGACGACGGATCTCGGACTCGGTAAATGGCGAGGGCTCACTCGAAACCCATTCAATTTGATGCGGCTCGGTAGCAACGCTGAGTGTTCCCGTGCGCTCGAACTCGACGTCCATGCGATAGCGCGCCACCGTCTGTTCGATGTCGTCCAGGTTCTGCTTGCCCAAGCGCTCGAGTTCGTGGAATTCGTCAGGCCAGCGGGCGAGACCGTTCTCCCGCCCGTGCGTGAGGCTTGCCTCGCAGAAACCGCCATTGCGACCCGAAGCAGCCCAACCGATGCGATTCATCTCAATGAGCACGACGCTCTTCTCGGGGTTGCGCTCCTTCGCCCGTACCGCGCTCCACAGGCCCACATAGCCGCCACCCACGATGAGCAGGTCCGCGGTGATGTCGCGCTCGAGTCGCGGATACGCGGGTGGGGGAGCGGTGTCCAGCCAGAACGAGGCGTGAACGGTATCGGCAAGGCTCGCCTCAATGAGTTCTCGAGAGGGAACATTTCGCTCAAAAACGATGCTGTCCATGACGTTTACTCCTGGCGGGGTGGGGTAGTTCCACTCTACGTACCAAACCTGAAATGGGGGTGCATGCAGTCGTTCGTTGAGTAGTCAACGCAGTTGACGTATCGAAACGAAGGTTGGTCGGAGAGAGCTCAAGGGCACTGACGGTGGGGCACGCCCCACAGAAAAAGGTGCTAACCGAAGGGTTTGGTGTCAAACTTTGACGCGAAGGCAGGTCCTCATGACGCAGTTCCAGCGGCGCATCCTCATTGTCGAAGATGTCGCGTTCATGGGCTCACTCATGGCCGGCGCCCTCAACA
>CAIVOR010000304.1 GCA_903907615.1 uncultured Microbacteriaceae bacterium
CTTGCGCTCAAAGCCGTCGGCACCCATCACGGTGACCACGAGTTCCGTGGCCTTGCCGCCGCTGAAGATGATCCGTTCGGCGCGCGCGTGATACAACAACTCAGCGCCCTTGTCGAGCGCAGCGGGCAACGTGGTGACGAGCATCGAGACGGTCGCCCGCCCGCGTCCGGCGAGCGGTCCTGAGCGAGAAATCTGGAACCTCGCCGCAACCGTTGTCGACCCTGAGGTTCCTGTGGTCACGATTGAAGATTTGGGCGTCCTCCGACGCGTTGAGCTCCGCGAAGACGGGGGCGTTGTGGTTCAGATAACTCCCACCTATTCCGGATGCCCCGCGGTCGATGCCATGCGCGACGAAGTTGTTTCAGTGCTCACTGAGGCGGGATACCCAGACGTGCGTGTCGACGTGGTGTTGGCACCGGCCTGGACCACCGACTGGATGAGCGAGTCTGGCCGCGAAAAGCTCGAGGCCTACGGCATTGCGCCGCCCGCGCCCCGCCGAACCGACGGCAGGGTGAATCTCGGCGTCGGCGTGCGCTGCCCGCGATGCGCCTCCCTCGACACGCGCGAGACATCGCACTTCGGATCAACCTCGTGTAAAGCGCTCTACGTCTGCCGACGCTGCCAAGAACCCTTCGACTACTTCAAGGAACACTGATGGCTGCCTCGACGACCCGGCGCCGCGCTCGCTTTCACGACCTCACCATTTCGCAGGTCAGAACTCTCACGGAAGACGCCATCGAGGTGAGCTTTACGGTCCCGGACGAACTCGCCGACGACTACAGTTATGCCCCCGGTCAGTACATCGCGTTGCGCGCGACGCTCGAGGGTGAGGACGTGCGCCGCAGCTACTCCATTTGTCAGGCACCTGTGACGGGCCAGCTCAAGGTCGGCATTAAACGCGATCTTGGTGGTCTTTTTTCCACCTGGGCGATCGAGAATCTAAATCCGGGAATGCAGCTGTCGGTCATGATGCCCGAGGGCGCGTTTGTTTCCCAGAGTTCTGAGACTGCCGCGCACTTCGTGGCGATTGCCGCCGGTTCGGGAATCACTCCGGTCATCGCGCTCATCGAGAGTGCCCTGGCAACTGATCCCCGCAATCGTTTTTCGCTCGTGTATTCCAACCGCACCGCGATGGAGACGATGTTTGTCGACGAGCTCGCCGATCTCAAAGACCGGTATCCCACCAGGCTTGCGCTTTATCACGTGCTCACGCGAGAGACGCGAAGCTCTGAGTTGCTCTCGGGTCGTCTGGACGAGCAAAAAATCAACGAGATACTGCAGCAACTCATTTCGCCCACCGATGTCAGCGAGTGGTTCATTTGCGGACCCTTCGACCTCGTTCAGATGGTTCGTGACACCCTCGCTGAGCATGGCGTTGCGCCAGACAACATTCGGTTCGAACTGTTCACCACCGGACGGCCGGAGGGTCTCGGAGGCCAATCTGGCCGACCGATAGAGGTTGAAGCGGGTCAAGACGTGCACACGATTACCTTCCGACTAGACGGAACATCGGCAACCGTCACGACCCCCGTGCACAGCAACGAGAGCATTCTCAACGCAGCGCTCAGAGTACGACCTGACGTGCCCTTCGCCTGTGCCGGTGGCGTGTGCGGAACCTGCCGGGCAACCGTGGTCTCGGGCACCGTCAACATGGTCGAGAACTATGCTCTTGAACCCGACGAACTCGAGCGCGGCTACGTGCTCACCTGTCAGTCCATACCGACGAGCGAGTTCGTCGAGATCAACTACGACTCCTAGGAGAACTGATGTCCATTGACCTCACCATCACCGGCGCAGTGGCC
>CAIVOR010000305.1 GCA_903907615.1 uncultured Microbacteriaceae bacterium
AGGCTGGCACGCGCGTTGGCCATTAACGCAGCCGCCGAGAGCGCGAGTCGCTTGGGTGCGCTGGACGAGCCAGAGGTCTCAATCAGGACTGCAATGTCGTCGTCCACCTCAGCGGGCACCCAGCTCGTGTCCGTCCCGGGCGCGACCACCGCGACGGCCGAACCCTGACCGCGCAGGGCGATGGCAAGGGCTTCGCGGACGACTGTGATTCGGTCGGAAGTGACGATGACGGTGGTACGCATGGGTGTGGGTGCCGCACCTTAGAAGTGCCAGGGAAAGGCTGACCAGTTGGGGTCCCGTTTTTCCAGGAAGGCGTCACGCCCCTCGACGGCTTCGTCGGTTCCATAAGCCAGCCGAGTGGCTTCGCCCGCGAACACCTGTTGTCCCACCATGCCGTCGTCAACCGCGTTGAACGCGAACTTGAGCATACGAATGGCGGTGGGCGATTTGGTGAGGATTTCGTTGGCCCACTCGATAGCCGTACTCTCCAAGTCGGCGTGGTCCACCACGGCATTGATGGCGCCCGCCTCGAGGGCGCGTTGCGCGTCATACTCTCGGGCGAGGAAGAAGACCTCGCGAGCAAACTTCTGCCCTACCTGTCGGGCAAAGTAGGCCGAACCGTAGCCGGCGTCAAACGATCCCACGTCGGCATCCGTCTGTTTGAAACGTCCGTGCTCGCGACTCGCAATGGTGAGGTCGCACACCACGTGCAACGAATGCCCACCGCCGGCGGCCCACCCGGGCACGACCGCAATGACCACCTTGGGCATGAAGCGGATGAGGCGCTGAACCTCAAGGATGTGGAGTCTGCCGGTGGCGGAGGTTTCGTCGCCGTACTCATAGCCCGCGCGACCACGGATGCGCTGATCACCGCCCGAGCAGAAAGCCCAGCCGCCGTCCTTCGCGCTCGGACCGTTTCCCGTGATCAGAACGACGCCAATCCGCGAGTTCTGCCGGGCGTGATCGAGAGCGCGGTACAACTCATCAACGGTTTGCGGACGGAAGGCGTTTCGCACCTCCGGTCGGTTGAAGGCGACGCGCGCGATGCGTCCCGAGTTATCGTGGTGATAGGTCACGTCGGTCAGCCCCTCGAAGCCGGCTACGTCCTGCCAGGCCTCGGGGTCGAAGATTTCCGACACCGATGCAGTCATAGCCTCCAGACTACGCGCCGAACGGAGGGGGTGCGAGACTAGGCGCATGCTGCCCGACCTGACGGACGTCCTTTCCGGACTGCACGTGGTTTCCCTGCCACTCGTGACCCGATTCCGCGGAATTACTGTCCGCGAGGCCGCCCTGTGGGAAGGACCCGCCGGCTGGACCGAGTTTTCGCCGTTCCTCGAATACGGTGACGACGAGTCGGCGACGTGGTTAGCGGCCGCCTATGACTTTGCCGACCCAGGTTCCCCACCCGATTGGGGAACCGCGGGACATCGCACGAGCATCCGCGTCAACGCCACGATTCCCGCTGTGGCCCCCGATCTGGTCGCCGAAATCCTGGCACGGTTCCCGGGTTGTCGCACGGCCAAGGTGAAGGTGGCCGAGGCCGGACAGGTTCTTGCCGACGACATCGTGCGCGTTGCCCGGGTTCGCCACCTCATGGGTGCGGATGCCCGACTCCGCGTGGACGCCAACGGTGGCTGGTCCCTCGCTGAAGCACAGGCAGCCTGTGAGGCCCTGGCGCCCTTCGATCTTGAGTACATGGAGCAACCGTGTGCGAGTGTCGACGACCTCAGCGCACTACGGTCCACGAATCCGGGCATTGCCATCGCTGCCGACGAGAGCATCCGCAAGGCCGATGACCCGATGCTCGTTCGCGAGCGCCACGCCGCCGACGTGAGGGTGATCAAGGCTGCCCCGCTGGGCGGCATCTCGGCGGCCCTCGACGTGGTTCGCCGGGTGGGCATCCCCGCCGTAGTGTCGAGTGCCCTCGAAACTTCCGTGGGGATCTCCATGGGTGCCTACCTCGCGGCGGCACTGCCCGACACGTTCGACGCAGGACTCGGGACCGCATCGCTACTGGCGGCCGACGTGACGGCCGATCCGCTCATCCCTCGCGACGGTGCCATCGACGTTCGCCGCGTTGTTCCCGGCGAATCGTTACTCGCGGCACATGCCGCCAACCGCGAACGAACCGACTGGTGGCGTGCGCGCATCGAACGCTGCCACCGAATTCTGCAGCGGTCGGTTTAGCTCAATCCGCTGTAGGCGTGCAGGCCCTTGAAGTAGATGTTGACGACCGTGAAGTTGAACATCACCGCGCCAAATCCCACCATCGCGAGAACCGCTGAGCGCGTGCCGCGCCAGCCCCGGGTCGACCGTGCGTGAATATAGCCCGCGTAGATGGTCCAAATGATGAAGGTCCACACCTCTTTGGTGTCCCAGCCCCAGTAGCGACCCCAGGCCTTTTCTGCCCAGACCGCGCCCGCAATCAGGGTGAAGGTCCAGAAGATGAAGCCGATGATGATGAGTCGGTACGCGTAATTTTCCAGCTGAGCCGAATCGGGCAAGCGTGTCAGCCATCCCAAGCGCGTCGGCTTGCTCTCCACAGCACGCTGCTCACGACGGGTTTGCAACAGCTGGGTGAGTGACAGCGCAAACCCGAGGGCAAAGAACCCCGTGCCCAGGGTTGCCACAAAGACATGGATGACCAGCCAGTACGACTGGAGCGCCGGCGGAAGCGGAACAACCTCTACGTAGTAGCGGGTGGCCGCAAGGCCCAAGAGAAGGAGGACGAGGCCGGTGCTGAAGGCGCCCACGAAAGCGAGATCCCACTTGAGGTTGACGATAAGAAACACCAGCGTGATGATGAGCGTGCCCGTCATCGCAAACTCGAACATGTTCGCCCACGGGACGCGCGAGGCGGCGACGCCGCGAAGCACGGTTGCCACCAGTTGGAAGAGGAAGCCCAGCCACGTCATCGCCAGGGCAATGCGCGCGAGGCGACCGCGGCCCCTCGGCTGTGTTGCCGCATCCGGCTTCACTCGGGTCAGGGTTGCAACGCTGCCCTCACCGGTAGCCTGCACAATGCTGTCTGACGCGGCCGCCGCGTTGGCTTCTCGCCCGGCGCCGCGCGCCAAATCGAAAGTGAAAAGAATGAAGGCGATCGCGTAGATGGCCATTGCCGAGTACAGCGACAACACGGAGAACTGCGAGA
>CAIVOR010000306.1 GCA_903907615.1 uncultured Microbacteriaceae bacterium
CGTCGGGGGCAGAAATGTCGGCCGTGAATTCGTGGAACAGTCCTGGCGCCGGAATGATCTCGGTGACAACACCGTCGCGAATGACAATCAGGAAGGAGTCGTCGCCAAGTCGATACCGCAGCCGGGCATCCCACATTCGTGACGACAGCGCGAACTCGGGGTCCGCGTTCATTACTTCTTTCAAACGCTCAGTATTTAACTTCACGATCCACCTCGTTGTGTGTGCGTGTGCCGGGAGAACGAGTCTCAGCGGCAACTCTGGATGTCCTCATTTTTACTGCAGTCGCCGTATCCACAGGGCGATGTCTCATGCAGTGGAATTCGACGCGTCATTTTCATTTCGCAACAGGCGTCGTCCGGAGGGATGCGCCATGATGTCATCATGTCCGAAAATCTGGAACGGCGTAAGAGTCTGGTGAGACTCGCGCCCGTTCTCGTGGGGCGGGTCTCGTGAAAATTGTGGTTCTGGTTAAGGAAGTCCCCGACACTTGGGGCGAGCGTTTCCTCAACCTCGAAACGGGGCTCGCGGACCGCCACGCAAGCGCCCGTGTCATTGATGAAATCGTCGAACGTGGGCTTGAATTTGCCATCTCGTGGGCGGCGAAAAATCCGGGAACCGAGGTTATTGCTTTGTCGATTGCTCCGATTGAGGCCACCACGAACATTCGCAAGGCTCTGGCCATGGGGGCCGATCGGGGAGTTCTCGTTTCTGACGAAGTCTTGGTGGGAGCTGACATTACCTTGACGGCGCAAGTGCTTGCTGCCGCGCTCACTCACACGGGCTACGACCTCATCGTTGCCGGAGATCAGACGACCGATGGCGCTGGGGGAGTAATCCCGGCCGCACTGGCTGAACTCCTTGATCTGCCACTCCTGAGTCGACTTGCCGCGATCGACGTGACGGGGGGTAAGGTTCGCGCTACACACATATCGGAGCGTGTGACACTTTCTCTGTCGTCGTCGTTGCCGGCCATTGTCTCGGTCACCGAGCGTTTTCCCGATCCCCGTCTTCCGAACTTCAAAGGAATCGTGTCGGCAAAGAATAAGCCGCTTGAGATCCTTAGTGTCGCCGACTTGGGCGCCACCATCGACGTCCTGGAATCTCCCCGCGCAATCCTGACGGACGTCGAAGCAAAACCTCCGCGCGTTGCAGGCCGCAAGGAGGTCGAAGACGCGGATTCGGGCAAGCGCCTGGCGGACTTCCTCAGACAGAACCAGTTGGCGTAGGCAGCGAGATGGCAACCGACAACATACTTGTTTTACTCGAGGTGACCCCAGACGGTCATCTCGCTAAGAGCAGCGCCGGCCTGCTCGGAGTAGCCGCCGGGCTCGGCAGGGCCGTCGCGCTTATTGTGGGATCACGCGATGCCGCTGAGCGCTTGAGCAAGTCCGCCTCCGAGCTGGGTGCCGCGCAGGTTCTGCTGGCGGACGACGATTCAACTTCTTTTGTCACGCCGAGCGTTGATGCCATGGAATGCGCGTTTCAGGCCTCCAATCCGAATGCCGTCATCGCGGGTCACTCTGCCTACGGAAGAGATGTACTTGCTCGGTTCGCGGTCAGGATGGGCCTCGCCATTAACGTCGACGCCGTCGACGTGACGCGAGACGACCAAGGCATCGTGGCTCATCACGCGGCGTATGGCGGAACCTACAACGTCACCTCCGCGGTGACTTTTGGCGCTCCCGTGATCACACTGCGTGCAGGGGTCGCGAATGCGCGCGCGGCGGCACAACCCACCGTCGCTGAAAATCTCGTCGTGCCCTCGTCTGGGCGCAGATCGGCCGTCATTGACGCCAGTGAGGTGTCAGATGCTCCCGTCACCTCGCGCCCCGATTTGCGGGGAGCAGACCGCGTGATTTCTGGCGGCCGCGGATTGGGCTCGGCCGAAGGATTCTCGCTTGTCGAGCAACTTGCCGATGCTTTGGGCGCGGCAGTCGGAGCTTCTCGAGCCGCCGTTGATGCGGGCTACGTGGCGCAGAGCTCCCAAGTTGGCCAAACGGGAGTGCAGATTTCGCCCCAGCTCTACATCGCACTGGGTATCTCAGGTGCCATCCAGCACAAGGCGGGAATGCAGACGTCGAAGACAATCATCGCGATCAACAAAGATGAAACCGCGCCCATTTTCGATGTCGCCGACTATGGGGTTGTGGGTGACGTCTTTACGGTCGTGCCCAAACTGCTCGATGCCTTAGCTGCCGCGGACTCCTAGCCACATGCCTCCAGAGAATATGCGGCGAGGCCTTCCGCGCGTGTCGGGCGGTGAGCCGTGGCCGCTCGGTGGCGCTGCCGCCGTCGCGGAAGACGACATGACTTCGGGGTCACTGTCTGATTCACGAGAGTCATCGCAACAGTCTGCAGAGGCCCACAGTGCCGATCAGACACATCCTCTTCCCATCACAAAAAAACCGCCTGCTGGCGCCCGTTCTGCACGAGCAGGCAGCCCGTTGCGTCAGGGCCTTCCGCGCGAAGTAGGCGGTGAACCGTGGCCAGCGCTCGGGCCGCTGACGACCCTCACCCCAGATGTTCCCATCCCTGTTGCTGAAACGGACAACCTCGCCACTCCTGCCGAGTCCCCTCACGATTCGTCGAGCGCCTCCTACAGCGTGGCCGCACCGCGCGCTGCGCGGACGACGCGCGCGGCAAAGATCCTCATCGGCAGTGCAATCGTTGTCGCGATCGCGGGTGTCCTTGTGTTGGTTGCCCGGTATCTGCTTGACGTTCCTGCCGTTGCGGACTTTCTTGTGACGTATCCGGGCGTCACGGAACTTCCTGCGGATGCCCCCGTAGGTATCCCCGCGTGGCTCGGGTGGCAGCACTTCTTCAATGTTTTCCTCATGGTGCTCATCCTCAAATCTGGTCTCGAGATCCGCCGAGGAAGAAAGCCGGGGGCCTTTTGGGCGCCGAGACGTGCGGGGGCGAGCAAAGTCAGTCTCACCATTTGGTTTCACCAGGCCGTTGACGTTCTCTGGCTCGTGAACGGTGCGGTCTTCATCGTGCTGCTTTTTGTCACCGGTCAATGGGTGCGCATAGTCCCCACATCGTGGGAGGTCTTACCCAATGCCGCGTCTGCCCTGCTGCAGTATGTGTCGTTCGACTGGCCCACGGAGAGCGGTTGGGTTATCTACAACAGCCTCCAAGTGCTTGCCTATTTCACCACGGTCTTCATTGCCGCACCCCTGGCCGCGATTACGGGGTATCGCATGTCGGCCATGTGGCCTGCCTCGGCTCGGAGGGCTAGCGCCCTCTTCCGCCTTGAGTGGGCGCGGGCCATCCACTTTCCCGTGATGATCTATTTCTGCGCCTTCATTGTGGTCCACGTTTTTCTCGTGCTGGCCACGGGCGCGCTTCGCAATCTCAATCACATGTACGCCTCGCGAGATTCAAGTGACTGGATTGGTTTCTGGCTCTTCATGGCCTCACTCGTTCTGAGCGGCACGGCCGTGGCACTGTCGCGGGATGTGTTCATCGCCCCCATTGCTCGCATTTTTGGATCGGTTACTCGGCGCTAGGTCCGGTCAGCGACGAACTCCTCGCGAGACATCGGTTTAGACTTGGCTCGGGCACGAGGTACTCGTGACTCCTTTGCCGACTTGGCGCAATTGGTAGCGCACCGCTCTTGTAAAGCGGGGGTTGTGGGTTCGAGTCCCATAGTCGGCCCTGTTTAGCTGGACAGTCCTGCTCGTTGGGGTTTCGTTCAGGCAGCGTCCCACGCGCATCGTAGAATTGAGTCGCACCGACAATCCGGCGGGTGTAGCACAAGGTGGGGAGCAGCGTGACACGAGCCGAATCGCTTGAGCCGCAGAGCTCCGCGGGCGTACTCAGTGAACGCGACCGCAACATCCTCGAGTTTGAATGCGCCTGGTGGCAGCACCCGGGCGGTAAAGAAGAAGCGATCCGACAGACGTTCGGTTTGTCGCCGGCCCGCTATTACCAGTTGCTCAACGAGCTGATCGATCGTCGGGTTGCTCTCGAGCACGACCCCCTGCTGGTCAAGCGCCTCCTCAGGATCCGTGAAGAACGACGTCAGGCGCGTCAGCGCCGCATGTCCGGCACCGCCACAACAGAGGAATCCCCCAACGCATGAGCGAGAAATATCCCACCGATCGATTTGACGACGTTCCTCCCGAAATTCAGCGGGTCGGTGCGCACCGTTCCTCACTTCGATCACGGTCTCCGTGGATGATCTTCGCGTGGGCGGCCCTCGTCACCGGCATCATCGTGGGCGGCTCCACGACCTACATCCTCGGGTCGAGCGGCAAGCTTCAGGCGTTCCTCTTCCCGGTCAGCACGCCGACGCCGACGGTAGAACCCACGGCTGAGCCCACCCTGGCTCCCGACCTCGTGGTCAACGTGTTCAACGCCACCCCCATTGTGGGTCTCGCCACCACTGTGGGCGATCAGCTGGCCGCAGCCGGAGTACCCGTGGGCGTGAAGTCGAACGCCAGCGTGACCGACACCAAGAAGACCATCGTGTTTTACAGCACCAAGGGCGCTGAAGGTGCGGCTCGCGGCGTGTGCGAAGCCCTGAACAATGCGTGTCAGATCAAGCTGACCTCCGCCTACGCCACATCGCAGGCGCCCCTCACCCTCGTTCTCGGTGCCGACTACCGAGTGCCCACCGTCGCGCCGGCACCCGCCGAGCCGGCAGCCGGATAGTTCGCCTGCACGGGACAAGACCCCGTCTGTTGTCCCCACGGGGTAACGCGCACACGCCCAATTTTGGCGTGTGGTGTGTCGGAGGCTGATAACTCCGGTAGTATCAACCGACGGTTCTCGCGCGTTGCGGTTCCGCAATCTACGTACGAGGAGAAATACATGGCTGTCGGAACCGTCAAGTGGTTCAACGCCGAAAAAGGCTACGGTTTCATTACCGTAGATGGTCAGGAGCAGGACGTTTTCGTGCACTTCTCGGCCATCGATATGGACGGATACAAGGTGCTTGAAGAAGGTCAGCGCGTGGAGTTCGAGGTTGGCACGGGCGCCAAAGGCCCCCAGGCCGAGTCGGTCCACCTGGCCCCGTAAAACACTTTCTGAGGGCTTGCCCCTTTCTAACGCCGCTCTCCTCGGAGGGCGGCGTTAGTCTGTGAAGGATGACAATGCGCAGCACGACCCGAACCCTGCTCGCCGCGACTGTGGCGGTGGTCGTCTCGACGACCCTTGCCGCCTGTAGCTCGGCCGCACCCCGATACGAGTACGCGCCGCACCACACGCCCGCCCCGGCCACCGCCCTGGCTCCGCTGCGCGGAACCAACGTGGCCGCCGGTTCGCTCACGCACCCCTCGCTGTGCGCCAAGATCGACAACCACGAAGAAGCGCGTCCGCAGTACGGACTCAAGTTCACAGACATCGTGTTTGAGGAGCTCGTCGAGGGTGGCCTCACCCGCTACGTCGCCTGCTGGGACTCCAGCGTGCCCGATCAGATCGGCCCCGTGCGATCCATTCGCCCTATGGACCCCGACATCATCTCGCCCTTCGGCGGCATCGTGGCATATTCGGGCGGCCAGCAGCGCTTCGTCGAAATGATGCGCGACACGGTTGTGTACAACGCCATCCACGGCCAGTCCGACACCGAAGAAACGATGTACCGCACCGACGACAAGGGAGCCCCGCACAATGTGGGGGTGGCCGCCAACGTCATCATTTCTCAGCACCTCGACCTCGCTGCGCCGCAACAGATGTTTGCCTACGCCAGCAGTGTCGCCACCTCAACGCCTGTTCGCGATGGCCAGCCGCAGGCCACCATCAACGTCACGTTCTCCGGCGAGCGATTCCCCTCGTGGGGCTATGACCCGGCAACGCAGGTCTACTTGCGCTCGCAAGAGGGCGCGCCCGACCTCGACGACGCGGGAGCACAGATCCAGGCCACCAATGTTGTGGTGATGATGGTCAACGTTGATTGGCAG
>CAIVOR010000307.1 GCA_903907615.1 uncultured Microbacteriaceae bacterium
CCGCGAAATATCTACCGTCCGGTGAAAAAACCAAGCTCGTGAGCTCTGAGCCAAAGCCCCAACCCGCCACGAAAGACCAATCGGCCGTGTTGAAGACAGCGACGTTGGGGTCCACTCCGCCGTATGCAATGGCCGCCCTGCTGCCGTCCGGACTGAGCGCCAAATCCCCCGGATCACTGCCGTTGAGCGCCGGGGGATTCGTGATGGCTCCCGTGGTGAGGTCAACGATATTGACTTGGTCGCCCGAGGCGTCCGTAACGATGGCGCGCTTACCGTCCGACAGGATCGCGACATTGGCGCTGCCGTAGTCGGTTCCGGGCAGTGGCCACGTTGCAATAAGGTCAAGATTCGCGCCTGTGGTGTAGCCGATCAGCTCGTTGCTCGTCGTCGCGAGGGTCCACGTTTGCGTGCCATCGGGGGTGACGGCAATACGGTTAGGAAAAACGCCGGCGCTCACGGAACGCTCGTTGACCACAGCGGCTGAGGCCGGAGCTGCGGAAGCGAAAACGACCGCCACGATAACCAGCAATCCCAGCTTGCGAGCAACCTTAGTCATGTTCTCAAGCCTAACAACTCGAGGTGTTTCACCACGATTGCCCCCGACCAAAGAAAATGGTGGGCCCGACGGTTACCCGCCCGGCCCACCACCTTTACTGAGAGAACTAGCTGTGCTGACGGCGGCGCACCACGACAAGCGCGATGACACCGGCGACAAGGAGGCCGACGGATACCGCGAGCGACGTGCCGATCACCGAGGGGCTGGCTCCCGTGTCGGGCAGCGCGGCGCCCTTGTCACCCAGGGCGTCAATGCAGTTCTCAGCCGGCATCTGGAACTGACCGATGTTCTGAAAGTCACCCGAAGCGTAAACCTTGCAACCGGTCATGATGCCGATAGCAACGGTGTTGCCCACATCGACAAAAGTAACTGTTTCTTCCAGCGTGAGTGTCGCGATGTCAATGATGAAAACGTGTCCGGGTGTCAATTCATCCCGATCAGTGAGGAGTAACTTCTTGTTGTCCGGCGTCACTACGCACTGTCCGTCACCCGCAGCAACATTCTCCAAGTCGAGTTCTCCGACAACAGTCCCATCCGCTGGGTTCACCGCAACGACCAACGACGGCACAACGAAGTTATCGATGTAAAAAATCAGAGACAAATCACTCGTTGCACATTGCCCAAAGGACTGTGACACTCCAGCCGTGGCAAAACTTGACAGCTCAGCGGCATTGGACAGGTTCCACTTCTGAACAACTCCTTCGAAGTCCGTGGAGTAAGCCGTCGAATTGTCGATGAAGAAAAATCGTTCAATGTACTGACCTTGAAAAGATGTGTTTGTGGCGAGTTGTGCATACGAGTTTGTGATGTCGTAAATGGTTACGTTGTCATAATCGTCGGCCACAATGAGCTTTGTGCCGTCGGGAGAAACGCCGAGGCCGATGTTTTCATCATGGATCACGTCGACCAGTTCAACGACTGTGTGGGTGGCCACGTCGATCACTACAACGCTGTCGTCTCCGTAATTCGACACGTAAAGCTTTGTATTGTCAGGCGAGAAGGCAACATACATGGGGTCCAAAAGAGCGGAATTTGTGTCGGTAACAACAAGCTCCGTGTCTGTTTCGGCATAGACGAACGTGACCTTGTTATCGTCGTTGCTGGGAATGGCCATGATTTTGCCGTCCGGCGAGACGGCGGAGCCGTAGGGCTTCTCAATTTGGTTGAGGGGCGTGGTGATGGTGGTGCCCGGGGTGATGGCCGCGTGTGCGCTGGTCGCGAAGCCGAGCACTGAGACCGCCGTGAGGGCAATTGCGGCAAGCGACGCACCCGTAAGGCGCGTGGTCGAGATGGTCATGAAAACTCCTGCAAGGTTTAGGCGGGGCTCCTGTACTTGCCGGAACCTGAAAAAAATCTAGCGGGAATCAGGGGTTTTCCCTAGTCGTTTGCCAAGTGATCGTGAGCCTTTTTCGCCTGCTGAACGAAGGCACTTTGATAGAGGCAGACACTGGCCGCGGTGGCCAAGTTCATCGACTCGGCGGAGCGGGCGGCCCGACAGTGCGACTGCGGCCACGAAACTCAGCTACGGCCGCATCCGTCTCGTCGCGCACCGTGACGTCATAGATTCCGCTTCGCCCGGAGAGCGACCGCACCGAGGCGTGGGCCACCAGACGCTGCCCCAGCTTTACGGGCCGCAGAAAGGTGATGTCGGCGCCCGCGGCGAGAGTCACCGCCGAGGAATCGTTGCATGCGAAGGCGAACGCGGTGTCGGCCAACGCGAAGATGAGCCCGCCGTGCATGATGCCAAAGCCGTTCAACATGTCTTCCCGAACCAGCATGGTGGCGACCGCGTGACCGCTCTCACGCTCGACAATCGTGATGCCGAGGGCGGCCGATGCCGCGTCTCGCTCGAACAAGTCTCCGTCGGTCATCGGGCTGCGCTGCCAAACACCGGCGTGCGCTTTTCCTGAAAAGCAGCAAATCCCTCGCGGTAGTCATCGGTTTTGCAGAGGGCTCCCTGTGCCACGTTCTCATGATCAACGGAGGCCCACAGGCCAAGACGTTCATCGCGCAGTTCTTGCACGAGTGCCTTGCTGGCGCGGAACGCTTCGATGGCACCGGTTGACGCGCGAACCACGCGTTCTCGGGTGAAGTCGAGCAGCTCGGCCTCCGGCACGGCCCTGCTGAAGAGCCCCGCCGCGACAGCCTCGGCGCCGCTCATCAACTCGGCCGTATAGATCAAGTCAAGCGTGCGATGGGCGCCGAGCCGCTCGAAGAACAGCGCGTGCCCGCCCGAGTCGAGCGTTGCGCCCAGATTGGCGAAGGGCGACCCAATCTTCGCGTTCTCGGCCACATAGACGACGTCACACGCAATCAGAAGACCCAGGCCAACACCGAGACATGCGCCTGTCGCCGCGGCAAAGGTAGGAGCCGGAAATGCGGCGATTTGCCGAAGGAGCGGGGTCACGCGATCTGCGAGGTAAGCCGTGGCATCGTCCGTTTGCGGCACCACATTGCTGATATCGCGTCCGGCACAAAACGCGC
>CAIVOR010000308.1 GCA_903907615.1 uncultured Microbacteriaceae bacterium
ACAACGTGTCGAAGGCCGCACCTTTTGCGGCGGCGAGTGCCGTCATCTCAGCTTCGTCGAGCATGCCCATGTCACCCATTTCGTGATCCATGTCAGAGCCACCGGAGACGGCGAGCCAAGCTTTCATTTGCTCGATTTCAGGTGCTTGAGCGGCCTTAATCCCTGCGGCCAGGGCAAGTAACTCGGGGTTGGTGGTGCGCGTTTCGGCGAGCGTGGACATTTCGATGGCCTGCTCGTGATGCGGAATCATCATCTGGGCAAACATGATGTCGACACTGCCGAATTCCTCCGTGACCGCGTAGTCCGTGTCTGAGTCATTGCCGTTCATCATTCCGTTCCCACCCATCCCGCCATTGTCCGGGACGGTGATGCTGCAGGCGGTGAGTGCGCCCAGAGTAATGAATCCGGCGAGGACGACCGCGCCGATGCGCAATTTCCGAGTTGGGGATTCACTGTTGTTATTCATGGTTCGATGCTACGCCTGTCACTATCTGAACTTGCTGGGTCACGCCCAGTGGCTACCATGGCATCGTGTGCGGACGATACGTGGTGGCAAAGACTCTGAGTGGCGCGCTTCCCGATCTGCTCGAGAACCTCGAGGGCTGGAATCCCGAGTTCGAAAACTTCAACATCCCACCCACGGCCGATATCCCCGTTGTTGTTCGCCGAGTGAACGACGAGACTGGTGAGATCCGGCGCGCCATCGACTGGGTGCACTGGGGGTTCGTGCCGGCCTGGAAGAAGTCATTCACCGAGCGCCCGCAACCCGTGAATGCGCGCATCGAGGGCGTGGCGACCAACGGCATGTTTCGTGAGGCCTTCCGGCACCGGCATTGCATCGTGCCCGCCTCCGGCTACTACGAGTGGAGCGTCAACGCGGCCGGCGTCAAGCAGCCGTATTTCATTCGTGGCGTGGGAGGCCGGGGCCTGGCCCTGGCGGGCCTGTTTGAGGATTGGACGGATCCCGCCATTCCCGCGGGGCAGTCGAGTCCGGTGCGTCGCACGGCGACAATCATTACCCGCTCGGCGCTCGGCGACATCGAGCCCATTCACGATCGAATGCCGGTCTTGTTGGCACCAGAAGATTACGACACGTGGCTTGCCGGTGATTTCGCTTCAGCCGCTGAGGCGTTGATATTTCTCGACGCCGCCTCGCGGGCCACAATCCGCGCGTTTGAGGCCTACCCCGTGGGGTCGGCGGTCGGCAACGTGCGCAACAACGGGCCTGAGTTGATTGATGCGCTCTCGGCGTAATCCTGCCAACTCGCGGCCGGAAGAGTTTGAGTTCTTGAGCATCCGGGCGCACACTTATATCTAGACGTTGCTCTCACCGTAGGGAGCGCAGAGAGAAGGTGCACTATGACAGAGGGAATTAAGCTCGAGAGCCCCCAAGCCCCAGCTCAGCTGGGCGGCGGCGAAGAGGGTGGATGTTGCGGCGGATCTTGCGGTTGCAAGTAGCCCCACACTCTCAATACGTTCGAAAGCCCTCGGGATTATCCCGGGGGCTTTCGTTGTTAAGGGCTACTCGCACACCATGCCGTCGGAGTCGCCGTCACGATAGAAGTTGTATTCGGGATCAAGACCGCTGATGTAAGGACCGCGACCATTGGCCTTGGCGACCTTGCAGGTGCCGTAGTCGGGATCGGTCACGCCGTCGCCCGATCCGCGGCCGCCGGCGCCGCTTCCCCCGGGAGCGGCGGGTGCCGGAGCCTGATTCGGTGACGTGGTCACCGTGGCCTTAACGGGTACTGGTTGCGAGACAACCGCGCATCCCACGAGTGCTGCCGAGAGCACCGACTTCTCGGCCGAATCGACGGTGAGCGACCAGCGAAACTTGACGCCAATCCAGCGCTGCACGTAATCGCACGTGGCGCCGGCGACGGGCATCCACCGAGCTGGGTCTTTGTCGCCCTTGGATCGATTCGAACTTGCCGACACGGCCAGCAGGGCACCCGGGTAGCCCAGATCGTTGGCGAACTGTTCGCGGGTGGCTGCATCCCACTGCCAGGCACCCGACTTCCACGCTTCACTCAGCGGGACCACGTGATCGATGTCGAGGTCGCCCGCTGTCGTGACCGTCAGGCCGTCGTAGAGCGACACCCATGAACCGGAATCGATGGTGCACGAGCCGTGGCGGGTGATTGCGGCCAGCGTCTGAGCAATGAGGACTTCCGCGCGGGTATTGCATCCGTTGCGATTGGCATCGACCCACAGGGTGAAGTACTCACGCACGTATCCGGTGTGCGATTCGGGCTGGTCGTCGACGGGCAATGAGCTCAGCATCTGCGCGAAGGCATCGATTCCCGTGGCAAAGACGGGCGCCGGCGCGCTGGTGGGAGTGGCGCTCGCCACGGGAGTGGGCGTGACCGTCCGGGCAGATGCCGTGGGGGTGACGGTGCGCGTATTCGGTGAGGAACTTGTCTGAATTCCGCAGCCGGCCGTGAGGACGAGCAGTGACAGCGACCCGGCCACGACACACGCCTGCGCGAGTCGCCGAACCCCCGTGTATTTCCCCACGTCCGTCACGCTAGCACCGGCCACGTTCGCTTTTCTGAACACCACTTCGTAGGGTGGCACCATGACTCTTAAACGAGCCCTCGTGACCGGAGCCACGGGATACATTGGCGGGCGGCTCGTTCCTCGCTTGCTGGAGGCAGGCTTTGAGGTGCGCGTGCTCGTGCGCAACGCGGAAAAACTGCGCAACGTGCCCTGGGCCACACGGGTAGACATCGTCGAGGGTGACCTCCGCGATGCCGGCCACGTGGATGCTGCGTGCGCCAACGTGGACGTGGTCTACTACCTCGTTCACTCGATGGGGCAGCACGGTGACTTTGAAACAACCGAGGTGGACTGCGCCCGCAATGTTGCTCAGGCTTCGCTCGGTCAGGGCGTGCGAAGAATTGTGTATCTCGGTGGCTTGCACCCCGACGACGTATCGCTGTCAAAACACTTGCGCTCGCGCGCCGAGGTGGGAGAGATCCTTTTGGCTTCGGGCGTTCCCACGCTGGTACTTCAGGCCGGCGTCATCATCGGGTCCGGCTCAACGAGCTTCGAGATGATCCGTCACCTCACCGACGTCTTGCCGGTGATGACCGCGCCCAAGTGGGTGGGTAACAACATCCAGCCCATCGCTGTGCGCGACGTCATGTACTACCTGATTGCGGCCGCCAAGGTGCCGACCACCGTTTCTCGGGCCTTGGACATTGGCGGTCCCGAAGTTCTCACGTATGCCCAGATGATGAATGGGTACGCCGTTGAGGCGGGCATGAAGCCGCGCAAGATTCTCAAGCTTCCCGTGCTCACGCCCTATCTCGCAAGCCAGTGGGTCAACCTCGTCACGCCGATACCGCGTGCGCTCGCCGTGCCCATCATTGCGAGCCTGCAACACGATTGCGTGATGAAGAACCGCGACATCGACAACGTGATCGCGCCTCCGAAAGAGGGTCTGCTGCCCTATCGCACGGCTGTGCATCTGGCGCTCGAGCGCATGAAGGGCGGCGACCTCGAGACCAGTTGGCAAAACTCGAGCGTCGATGGAGCCCCCAGCGATCCGCTGCCCAGCGACCCCGAGTGGACGGGACACCGGGTCTACCTCGACGCGCGGTCACGCAAGACGACGGCCTCGGCCGCCGACGTGTGGGCAATTATCGAAGGCATAGGCGGCGACAACGGGTGGTACTCCATGCCGGTGGCGTGGGCGGCCCGCGGTGCCGTCGACAAAATGGTGGGCGGCGTGGGTCTGCGTCGTGGGCGGTCGCACCCCAACGAGCTGCGCGTGGGCGAGGCGCTCGACTGGTGGCGCGTGGAGAGAATCGACCGCGGCTCCTTCTTACGCCTGCGCGCCGAGATGAAGGTTCCCGGCCTCGCTTGGCTTGAAATGTCCGTCGTGAGCAACTCATCGACGGGCGGCAGCACCTACTCGCAGCGCGCCATCTTCTTTCCTCGCGGCTTAGCGGGACGGCTCTACTGGCTGTCGATCTTGCCCTTCCACGGCATCATTTTTAGCGGCATGGCGCGTCGCATTGTTGCGGCCGCCGAATCTCGAACTCACAAGACGGACTAATGAGCCTCATAGGGTCTGCATAGACTCCGCGGTCAGAGTGATGACTGTCAGACAACCCGGATGACACACACTCACCAAACGAAAGGGGCAGAAAATGCCTAAGGACGAGTCAACCAACAGCACGCCCACATCTGCCGACACCCCGAAGCGCCGCGACGCGGTGTTTGGTAAG
>CAIVOR010000309.1 GCA_903907615.1 uncultured Microbacteriaceae bacterium
AGAATCCCACGGATGCGGCGGTCGACTTTGACCGCGCCATGCCCTGGTAACGAAGCGAGTGCCCGAATCACAGAAAGAGTCGGTCTGGGATTACCCACGCCCGCCTCGTGTGGAGCCCGTCACTTCTCACATTTCCGTCGTCCATAACGGCATGACACTCGTCTCGACAAACGGTGCCGTTCGCGTCTTGGAGACCTCACATCCGCCGACCTATTATCTGCCCATCGCAGACTTTGCCGAGGGCGTCTTGGTCCCCGCGAGGGGTAATTCCTTCTGCGAATTCAAGGGGATGGCGAGCTATTTTGATCTGATGACGCCAGGCAATCTCATCAGCGGGGGCGCGTGGACCTATGAGAATCCCTCGAAGGGCTTCGCCTCGCTCGCGGGCAAGGTGGCGCTCTACGCCAGCCGGGTCGACGAGTGTCGCGTTGGGGATGAGGTCGTGATTCCCCAGGAGGGCGACTTCTACGGCGGCTGGATTACGAGCAACATCACCGGGCCCTTCAAAGGTGCCCCCGGAACCATGGGCTGGTAGAACGATGGCCATCATGCCGATGTTCCCGCTCGGCTCACTCTTGATGCCGGCCATGCCGCTGAACCTGCGCATCTTCGAAGAGCGCTACCTCAAACTGCTCGGTGACCTGATGGGTGAGGAGAAACCCGAGTTCGGCGTGGTGGGCATTGCGCGCGGTTTAGAAGTTGGTGGTGGTGAAGGTCGCATGTCGATCGGCACCATTGCACAGGTCACCGAGATTGGCGCAACCGGTGAGTTCTTGGGGCTCGAGTCGTTTGGCGGGCAGCGGTTTCGCGTCAACTCTTGGTTGCCGGATGACCCGTACCCCGTGGCTGATATCGAACTGATCCCCGATCTCGTCTGGGATGTCAGCCTGATGCCCGCGCGGGTGCACCTCGAAGCGCAGGTTCGCAAACTTCTCGCGTTCGCCAGTGAGTTTGGCGAGCTGAATTACGGCGCGGATATCGAATTGAGCGACGACCCGATGGATGCGTGTTGGCAGCTGGCGGGCGCGCTTCCCATTGGTGAACTCGATCGGTTCGACCTGCTCAGCTCTCAGTCGGCAGAGCACCTGATCTCGCAAACCCACGCCATCGTTGCGACGGCCGACGACACCCTTCGCGCCATATTGGCCATCGATGACGGTGAGCCGATGCCGCCGCCTGAGGTCTCTTAGCCTTTTATCTTGCGGAGAATGGGGGTCCCCGGCGGCAAAAGCGATGCTTTGCCTTGAGCCGTGGGCCCAACTCACCCCTCCGGGGTTCGAATCCCGACATCACGTCGGCAACAAAAACAGCGCCCCATAAAGGAGCGCCGTTTTCGTTGGCGGAGAATGGGGGACTCCGTCGAAATGGTTCCACCATTTCTCCTCCCCGAATCCGCATCATCACAACGTTGCAAAAGGCGCCCCAATAAATGAGGCGCCTTTTGCAATGGCGGAGAATGGGGGATTCGAACCCCCGAGGGCTTGCACCCAACCAACTTTCCAAGCTGGCGCCATAGGCCACTAGGCGAATTCTCCAGTGGCGCCTGATTCGTGGAGGAACCAGACACCGTCAACCAGTCTAGATGCGCGGGAGTTCCCAAACTAAACGTCTCCACTTTTCCTCATTGCCCGGCCACCTTTGTGCGCCTGAGCAGCAGCTCGCCCGTCACGATTATCGTGCTCTAAACTGGTCATGGCTCCTCGCGTGGCGCCATCCAGGCCAACTCCCCCAGGACGGAAACGTAGCAAGGGTAACCGGGCTCTGGCGGGTGCGCGAGGAGTCCCTTTATGTCGGCGGGTTTGTCAGGCACGCGCTCTACTATGGAGAAGTGACCACCGCTCTCTACCGCCGCTACCGGCCCGAGACGTTTGCCGAAATGATTGGGCAATCGCAGGTCACCGACCCCCTCATGACTGCGTTGCGCACCGATCGCGTCAACCACGCCTACCTCTTTAGCGGTCCGCGAGGTTGCGGCAAGACGACGTCCGCGCGCATCCTGGCCCGCTGCCTCAACTGTGCCGAGGGCCCCACCGATACGCCGTGCGGAAAGTGTGCGTCGTGCATCGAACTCGCGCGCGATGGCTCGGGCAGCCTCGACGTGGTCGAGATTGACGCGGCCAGCCACAATGGTGTGGACGATGCCCGCGACCTTCGTGAACGCGCCGCATTTGCTCCGGCGCGTGACCGCTTCAAGATCTTCATCCTCGATGAGGCGCACATGGTGACGCCCCAGGGGTTCAATGCGCTTCTCAAACTGGTCGAAGAGCCGCCCGAGCACGTCAAGTTCATCTTTGCCACGACCGAGCCGGAGAAGGTTATCGGCACTATCCGGTCGCGCACGCACCACTACCCCTTCCGGCTCATTCCGTCGGCCACGATGCTCGAGTACGTCGAAGAGATGTGCCGCCTCGAGGGCGTTACCGTGGATGCCGGTGTGCTCCCACTCGTGGTTCGAGCGGGTGGCGGATCCGCTCGCGACACCCTCTCGCTGCTCGACCAGCTGATTGCCGGGTCTGAGGGATCGACCGTTTCCTACGAACGTGCCGTCGCCCTCCTGGGTTTCACGCACGGGGCTTTGCTCGACGAGGTTGTTGAGGCGTTGGCTGCTCGCGATGCCGCTGCAGCGTTTGCCTCGGTGGATCGCGTGATTCAGACCGGCCAGGATCCGCGTCGATTTGTTGAAGACCTGCTCGAGCGTCTCCGTGACTTGATTGTTGTGGCTGCCACAGGTGCCAACGCCGTCAGTGTTTTACGTGGAACAACGGCCGAAGAAATTGATCGCATGGAGAAGCAGGCGCGGGCGTTTGGCTCACGCGAGCTCTCCCACGCGGCCGACATTGCCAACGCTGGGCTGACCGAGATGATTGGCGCCACGTCGCCTAAGCTGCACCTCGAGCTTATGGTGGCACGTTTGCTCGTGGAGACGGGGCCGACTACGGCAAGTCCGGTTGGTTTCGATACGGCGACTGCGTCGCCTGCTCAACCTGCGGCAAAGGCGGCGGCTTCGCCAGCTGCGCAGCCTGCGGCTGGTTTCGATACGGTGGCTTCGCCACCTACTCAACCGACGGCGGCTACGACGCCGGCGCAGCCCGCTCAACCGGCGACGCCCATCGAGCCCACCACGGCAGGCCTCGCTCAGACATGGCCAGCCGTTCTTGAACACCTGCAGAACGCCAATCGCATGGCCTGGATTGTGGTGACGTCGGCCACGGTGCGCGAGTACGACGGCGATGTGGTCACGCTGGTCTTTGCGAGCGAGACAGATGCCGCAAGTTTCCGCCCTCAACCGGGCGTGCCCGGGGGAGTGCACGAAAAGTTGCGCCAGAGCATCTCGGCAGTCACGGGCGAAAGCCCCAAGTTTCGGGTTTCGGTGGAAGGCACTCCTACCGCTGCGATTGATACCGCTCACACCTCAGCTCCCAAAGACGAGAAGTCGCCGGCTCCGCCCGCGACGACCGGACAAACGTCGCCCGCCGAACCGGCCCGATTCGCCGATGGGGAACCACCGGCGAAGCCCGCGCCCGTCGTCGTGCCGGATGCCCCGGGAGACGATTGGGCTGTAGTCGATATTCCGGGTGCAGACGAAGCGCCGACAGACACAGCCGAAGACAGCTCAGCCGGCGAGGTTTCGACAAGCTCAACCGCCGATAGCTCAGCCGGCGATAGCTCGGCCGACGACGGACGTTACGGCGAGTCCGTGGTGCGCGACCTGCTCGGCGCCACACTGCTCAAAGAAGAACGCACGGGTCCGGTGGAGACAATCGTGGCCGCCGACACTGGCGCGCAGGAACTGCCAGACGCGGGCGAGGCCTAAGCCGTGTACGAGGGAATCGTTCAGGAGCTCATTGACGAGCTCGGTCGCCTTCCCGGGATTGGCCCCAAGTCAGCTCAACGCATCGCGTTCCACATTCTCCAAACACAAACGTTCGACGTGTCGCGTCTTGCTACCGTGCTCAGCGAGGTGCGCGCTAAAGTTCGCTTTTGCGAGGTCTGCGGCAACGTGAGCGAGTCGGCGCAGTGCGCAGTGTGCCGCGACCCCCGCCGCGATCCGGCATCTATTTGCGTTGTCGAAGAAGCCAAGGATGTTGTCGCCATCGAGCGCACCCGTGAGTTCAAGGGCCTGTACCACGTGCTCGGCGGCGCCTTGAGCCCCATCGACGGCATCGGACCCGACGACCTGCGCGTCAA
>CAIVOR010000310.1 GCA_903907615.1 uncultured Microbacteriaceae bacterium
AACCCGCAAGAGCCTCGACGCTACTCAACCAGCGAAGGGGTTCCACCCGGCGGGCGCGATGCCTTCTCCCGCCAGCGTGACCGGGTGAGCCCCGGCGGCCACCACCCGCCCCAGCGGAATGAATCCCTCGGGCACTCCCCCGTCGGCGAACGTCGCCAGGATGGCGTGATCCTCGCCGCCCTCAAGCACGAGTCGCTGTGCCTCGTTCATGGTCAGCCCACTCACGCGTGCCACCGCGTCGGCCATGGCTGAGACCACGGTGATGTCGAGCGCCATGGTGACGCCGCTGGCGCCGGCCATGCGCGAGGCATCGAGCGAGAGCGAATCCGAGATGTCCATGGCGGCATGGGCGTCGGCGAGCTCGGCCACCATGTCGGGGCCAATCGCCGGATAGGGCGCGACGTGCCAGCCCACGGCATCGGGAAAATTGTCGCGCGCTTCGGCACCGTGTCGCTGCAGGAGCGTGAGCCCAGCACCAGAGACTCCAATGAGTCCCGAGACCGCAATCTCGTCGCCCACCTGAGCGCCCGAGCGCAGCAGGGGTTCACGGCCGGCCAGATCACCGAACGCCGTGACGGCAATCACCAGTGTGTCCGAGGCGGCAATGTCTCCGCCCACCACTCCGCAGCCGGGCGCCACCTGCGAGCAGGCGTCGCGAAGGCCATCGGCCAGCATCTCGAGAAAGGCCACCGGGATGTCGCTCGGCGCCGCCAGCGCCACCGTCAGCGCAGTGGGGCGGGCGCCCATGGCCACCACGTCGGCCAGATTGCTCATGGCGGCTTTCACGCCGATCTCGTCGGGTAGCGACCACTCGCGCGAAAAGTCTTTGCCTTCCACCATGGTGTCGGTGGTCACCACAAACCGGCCATCGGGCGCGGACACCACGGCGGCATCGTCACCGGGACCCAGCAACGCGAGTTCGGCATCCGGCAGGCGCGGAAAAATGCGCGCCAGGATCTCGCCCTCGCTCAAATCGCGCAGGAGGGGGCCGGGCAGGTCTGCAACACTCACCCCACCACGGTAGCCTGAGCGTGATGAGACTGGACACCCCGCGTCACCGCGCGACTCCGTTCGGCGCCCGGCGCGCTGCCCTTGTCGGTGTGTTCGCAGCCAGCCTTCTGCTCTCCGCGTGTGCGGGAATCGTGCCCATGACACCGGCCGAGGATGCCAACAATCCGCTGTGCGCAGAAGTCATTGTTCGCTTGGGCGACGTGGCAGATCTCTCCAAGCGGGAGACCAATGCACAGGCGACCGGTGCGTGGGGTGACCCGGCATCCGTTCTGCTCACGTGCGGTCTTGAAGCTCCGGCACCCACCACCCTGCCGTGTATTTCGGTGAACGGCGTGGACTGGATTATGGACGAAGCCCAAAAGCCGCTCTACATCTTCACCACGTACGGTCGCACTCCGGCGGTTCAGGTAGCGCTGGATTCGGGCGCGGTGAGCGGCAGTACGGTTCTCACAGATCTGGCGTTGCCGGTGTCGACGATTCCGCAGGAACGGGCGTGCACCGCCCTCGCGGATACTCTCGCGTTCTAGACGAGCGGGTTTCGATACGCGGGTTTCGATACGCCGACTTCGTCGGCCACTCAACCGACGACGGGCGACTCAACCGGCGACGGGACGGCTAGCCGCGATGGGCGAGGGCAACCTCGATGAGTTCGGTGATGAGGTCGGAGTAACCGAGCCCTGATTCGTGCCAGCAGCGCGGGAACATGCTGATGGGCGTGAAGCCCGGCATGGTGTTGATTTCGTT
>CAIVOR010000311.1 GCA_903907615.1 uncultured Microbacteriaceae bacterium
AGCTCGCCCAGAATTTCGAATTCCGTCTTGGACGTGCCCGTGCCGCGCAGATACTGCATGAACACGAGGTTCCAGATCTCGATGTAGCGATCCTCGTCAGCTACCGGACCGCCCTCAATGCCGTACTTGGGTCCACGGTCAAAGTAGATCTCGGAACACGGACCGGCCGGTCCGGGCTGACCCGTCGACCAGTAGTTGTCTTCCTTGCCGCGTCGCTGAATTCGGGCATCTGGCAATCCGGCGGTCTTCTTCCAAAACGCGATGGCCTCATCGTCATCTTCGTAGACGGTGACCCACAGGTCTTTTTCGGCGAAGCCCAAACCGCCGTCGCTCTCGGAACTCGTCAAGAGCTCCCAGGCGAACTCGATGGCTTCTGCCTTGAAGTAGTCGCCAAACGAGAAGTTGCCGTTCATCTGGAAGAACGTGCCGTGACGCGTGGTCTTGCCCACCTCCTCGATGTCGAGGGTGCGAATGCACTTCTGCACGCTCGTGGCGCGCGGGTACGGCGGCGGAACGATGCCCGAGAGATACGGAATGAAGGGAACCATTCCGGCAACGGTGAAGAGCAGGCTGGGGTCGTCGCTGACGAGCGATGCGGACGGCACGACGGTGTGCCCACGCGACCCGAAGTAATCGAGCCACCGTTGACGAATATCAGCGGTCTTCATGAGGTGGCGGGACTAAGCGCGCGGCGTGCGTGAGCGCAACTGGCTCTCGCGTTCGCGGTAACCCTGCGATACAGCGTCCGACAGGTCCTTGGCCGTGGCATCCATCTTGGCGAGGAACGCGCGCCCCTGCTCGCTCTTGCTCACGCGGTGCGCAACCAGAAATCCGAGGCCAACGCCCACGAGAATGGCGACGATGTACTTCATCTGACTACTCCTTGACACGACGGATACGAACACGTTCATTCTAGGGTGAGAAAAAACAGTGCGAGGCGCCCGAATGGGACGCCCCGCACCGAAAGAGACGAGAACTAGCGGGCTGCGTAGTACTCAACAACCAGCTGAACATCACAGGTCACGGGAACCTCGACGCGCTTGGGGCGACGAACGAGGGTGGCGTGCAACTTGTCGATCTCCACGTCGAGGTAAGAGGGAACCGGAGGAAGCACGTCAACGTGTCCGCCGGCGGCAGCAACCTGGAAAGGCTCCATGCCCTCCGAGCGCTCCTTGACGTGGATGAGCTGACCGGGCTTGACGCGGAACGACGGGCGGTCAACCAACTGGCCGTCGACGAGGATGTGACGGTGAACCACCATCTGGCGTGCCTGAGCGGTGGTGCGGGCAATGCCGGCACGAACAATCAGGGCATCCAGACGCATTTCGAGGAGCTCGACCAGGTTTTCACCGGTCAGGCCCTCGGCGCGACGCGCCTCCTGGAAGATACGACGAAGCTGAGCCTCGCGAATGCCGTACTGGGCGCGAAGACGCTGCTTCTCACGCAGACGAACGGCGTAGTCAGAATCTGCCTTGCGCTTGGTGCGACCGTGCTCACCGGGAGCGTAGGGACGCTTCTCGAGGTACTTGGCTGCCTTGGGGGTCAGCGGAATTCCGAGTGCGCGTGACAGACGGGTCTTGCTGCGGGTACGTGACTTTGTAGACACGATGTCCTTTCAAAAATGTGAACACGATGATTGCGTGGCCACAACCACCGAGATGGGTGAGACCACAAGAACAAGAGGTGTGCCATCGGGACCCGGCTACAGGGCTGTCCCGCCAAGTCATCTGCCTGTGTCCGCAGCCGCACATTCACAGGTGATGAGGCATGAAAATCCTAGCACGAGTGGGCGCGGTCACTCCCCCCGGAGAATGCTGCGCAATCGATCGAGACGTTCGGCGATCTCACGCTCTTGGCCGTGCGCCGTGGGGCGATAGTACGTCGTTCCGCGGAGGGTCTCGGGCAGGTACTCCTGGGCCACTATTCCCAAGGGGTCATTGTGCGGATACGAGTACCCCACACCGTGTCCGAGCCCCTTGGCTCCGGAATAGCTCGCGTCGCGCAAGTGAGTGGGCACAACACCCGACTTACCGTCGCGCACGTCTCGGAGGGCTTCATTGATGCCGACATAGGCGGCGTTTGATTTGGGCGATGTTGCGAGAAAGACCGTGGCCTCGGCAAGCGGGATCCGCCCCTCGGGCATGCCGATGAGCGCCACGGCCTCGGCAGCAGCAACGGCCAAGGACAACGCCTGCGGCTGGGCGAGACCAATGTCCTCGGCGGCCGAAATGATCAGGCGGCGGGCGATGAAGCGTGGGTCCTCTCCCGCCTCAATCATGCGGGCCAAGTAGTGCAATGCGGCATCGACATCCGAACCCCGAATTGACTTGATGAAGGCACTGATCACGTCGTAGTGCTCGTCACCGTCCCGGTCGTACCGCAGAAGGGCGCGATCGACGGCGTTGGAGATGTCGTCGGCCAGAATTTCGAGGGGTGGGGTCGTTTCGCCGGCACGACTGACCGCCACCGCGGCAGCGGCATCCAGCGCCGTGAGCGCGCGTCGGGCATCACCCGAACTAAACCGCACGAGGACAGACAGTGCGTCGTCGGGCAGCGTGAAGTTTCCGGCCAGGCCGTGCGCGGCCTCGAGCGCTGACCGCACAACCGAACTCAGCTCGTCATCGCTCAGCAACTCGAGGCGCAGCAGTAGCGATCGAGACAACAACGGCGAGATGACACTGAACGAGGGATTCTCGGTTGTCGCGGCAATGAGGGTGACCCAGCCGTTCTCGACGCCCGGCAGGAGGGCATCCTGTTGCGCTTTGGTAAAGCGGTGAATCTCATCGAGAAAAAGCAGCGTCGACGTGCCGTAAAGGTCGCGGGCATCCTGCGCGGCCGCCATCGCCTCCCGCACATCCTTGACTCCGGCGGTGATGGCCGACATTTCGACGAAGCGACGGTCGCTCGAGGCAGCCACGGCGTAGGCCAACGAGGTCTTGCCGGTACCCGGAGGCCCCCAGAGAATGACCGAAGCACCGCCGGATGATGATTCGGCGAGTTGACGCAAGGGTGACCCCGCAACCAGGAGAGCCGATTGCCCCACGACATCGTCAAGCGACCTCGGACGCATGCGCACCGCCAACGGCGCCGTCGCATCACCCAGGAGAGAACCGCTCACGCGCTCAGCATATTCGCGAATTGATTCCCCGGGCGTGGGCTAATCTGCTTGAGGGGACTTCACCCCCACCCGATGGGTAAACGACGAGAGAAACGCGA
>CAIVOR010000312.1 GCA_903907615.1 uncultured Microbacteriaceae bacterium
CAGGCTTTCCTGACAAACCTAGTTGAGAGCGTGGGCAACTGAAGGTCAGCAACGACAGGCAGCAGAGCGGTCGCGTCGCCCCGGCGTAACCTTGAGTGAACGCTCGTTTGAGCACCGTGGAAAAGGACACCGCATGGCCGGGATTGTAGATTTTGTGAACGTGTCAACCGAGGGGCTGGAATCCTCCCCGGTGGTTGACGCCCTCGCCGGCCTGCGCGCAAACGAAGCGCGCTACTTCACGAACAAGTATGACCACGTCTTCACGACGGTTGCCGCGGCCGAATCCCCCGACATCATTGATCGCGTAAATCTCATCCTGCTCGAGCGGGACATCGTGACCACGTCGACGCCACTCGAAGTCTCCGACTTCGTCGTTGCCGGTCTTCGCATGTCGTATGTGTTTTACGAGAGCGGGCTGGCCGTCAATGTGATGTACACAATCGCGGATGACTCCAAGCGCGCCGTGGGATTCAAGCTGTCGCAGGGCATGGACGTTCCCCCCGAGTTGGCCGAAAAATTCAAGTTCGCCCGCCAGAAGTCAAAACTGGCTGGTGAGATCCGCGGGTCATACTTCGTGGTCAAAGGCGAGTACTAGCAACCCCGAGGCGCCGACTCCACAAAGACCGTGTGCTAACTTAAGTGCGTAAAGTCAAGGGGAATCGTGAGGGAGCGCTCGTGGAGCTAAAGCGACTATTCACGCGCAGCGCAATCGCCTTTGTCGCCATGGCGCTTGTCGTGGCACCACTCACGGGATGTGGGCCCTCGGTGGGGTCGCTCGACCAGGTAGGGCAATTGCGCAACATCGACGGTGGCGTGGCCCTGACGATTCCTGCCCTGTGGGCGGGCAAGACCGCCGAGGGAGACGACGTTGGTGGCGTGGAGCCGGCCGAGGTACTGGTGCTGAAGCATCGCGACGGCGTGAATCCCGTTGACCTTACTCGCATCGACTCGTCGGGGGCCGGCCCATCGTGGCGCGCCGCCACCGCCCAGGCCGCCGCGGTGGCGACACTGATGAGCGCGCGTGATCCGGATGACATCGACCTCGGATTTAGTGTGACGGGTCCCATTGACGGCCCCTCGGCCGGCGGAATCCTGACCGTGGGCCTCTTGGCCAACCTCACGAACACGCCTCTGATTCCGACCGTGGCGATGACCGGCACGATTTCGCCCGACGGCACCATCGGCGAAGTGGGTGGCGTCTCGACGAAGGTGAAGTCTGCTGCTGCCGTCGGCTTCAAGACCATCATCGTTCCTGACAATTCCTTTGGTGTGTTCGACGAAGCGACAGGAGAAGAACTCGGAATCGTTGAGTATGGCAAAAGCGTTGGTGTGACCGTCATCAAGGTGCGCACGGTCGGCGAAGCGTACAAGATCTTTACGGGCAAGGAATACACGCCGGCCCTGCGCCTATCGGACACGCCCTCGCCGGCTACCGAGGCAGCGATTCGAAGCAACGTCGAAGACATGGAGGCACGCCTCAGTGCCGCCATCGCCGACGCACCCGCCGGAACGGCTCCCGACACTCTTGAGTTAGCCCGGGCGGGGCTCGGCACGATGGGTGAAGCCCGCGCGGTGAAGGATTGGCCGCGCGCTTATGGCATCGGCGCCTTCGCCTACCTGCGGCTCATGCGAGCTTGCGGAGCTGCCTCTGCGCAATCACTGGTCGACGCCCGGGGCTTTGACGCCGCTAGGACGCAGATCACGGCCGAGATTAATGCTGCAATCTCCGAAGCCATCGCCGCGAGAGATGCCGCCCTGGCCATTCCGGGTGATCGTCTCGAAAAGGTGGTTTATTTGCCCGAAGCCCTCGGGTGGGCTACCTATGCGATCGCGTCTTTCAACGGCGTGTTGGACGAACTTGAACTTGCCACCGACGACGAGGCTATCGTTTCTGCGGGCCGCGTTCTCGCTGAAGAACGTGCTGGAGTGACCAACATGCTGCCCGACTCGCTCGCCGTGGTTAGTGCCATGCCCAGCCAGAACTCTTATGACGCGAACGACGTGCAGGGTTTCGTGAACGGATACACAGAGCTGCTGGCTCGCGCCGGCCAAGCGAATGTGGACTACTACACAACGCTCTCGGGAAGCGAGTTGAGCGTCAACGGCCTGTTCATCGACGACGGCGTGATGGCCACGGTCGCTCGTCTCTCCAGGGAGGTTGCCGAGCTGCCCGAGCCGAAAACTCTGTCGGAAAGCCTCAGCAACGCCGCGTCGGCCATGACGTACTTTGTGCTGTCCAACGGAATGCTCTCCAGCGGGCAATCCTTTGGCTTGGGCATCGCCGAAGATGGCCTGCGCACCAGCGCCTACGCGGAAATCCTTGACGCTTCGGTTGAGGCTAGCTCAGACACCGTCGAGTCGTTCGCGGCCACCCTGGAAGCAGATGGGTTCGCGGTGGGTTATCCCCTCTGGTCAACGCGGTGGGCCACTGCAGCGGCCACGACCTACCGAGGAACGCCACAGTCGGCAAATGCCGCGTGGGTGGCACTGAACGAGGCCTGGTATGACGCCATCGGGCTCTTCATGCTGACCGCAATCACGTCGGAGTAGTCAAGCTAACCTAGGGGGCTCGCAACACCAGCATGAACTGCCCGCCGCCCGGTTGGGCCTCCGCCGTGAAGGCAACATCGGGGGCATAGCGCGAGAGACGGTCGAGCAACCACTCGGCAGCCGCGCGCGCATCGTTCTCGTCGGGGCAGCGCGCCACAACCTCGCGTCCACCCTTGCGTGACAATCGTTCAACTGTCGCCACAATGGGGGCCGGATCGATCACAAACAGATCCGAAGACCAGGGCACCACGGGGGCAATCTTGCCCTTCTGGGTGTTGCACGAGCGATGCGCCAGACGTTCGACTGTGCTGCCGCCCTTCTTCGACTTGGCGACCGCGAAGGAATCGATGCTGGGCCCCAGATCCGAATTCACAGAACCATCGGGGTCGACCGCTGCGTCACACAGCCAGCAACGCCATCCGTCTCGCTCGCCCACTTCGTTCAGATCACTCATGTCATCAGGCTACGCGACATGAGCCGTGCCGTAATCGCGAGAGCGGGCAACGGGCAGCGGGCTTAAGCGTGTGACAGATGAGCACGTACACTAGGCGCGTGGATAGGCGCACGTTTATCTCCGCGGCAGTGGCGCTCGGAGCAACCGGACTCATGTGCGGATGCGCGCGCATTTCGCCCGAAGAATTGGCCGCCACGGCACTTCCTGGGGCCAGTCTTGCTCCACTCCCCGTAACAGCGCCCGGTCCGCAAGTCATCTCGTTTGATCCAGGGCGCATTTCGCGACAAGGCGTGCCTGGCGGCCCCATTTATGGACTCCCCGACGAAAACAATGACGTGATTGCCTGGACAGTCGACGACGGCTTCGGCGATGAGGTGACGCAGGCATACGCCCGTTTCGTTCGTGACTCGGGAATTCGCATGACGTTTTTCGTTTGCGCCGAGGCGCCCGGTTGGTCAAACTCAGCACCCATCCTGCGGCCCCTGGTTGAATCAGGTCAGGTGCAGATTGCCAACCACACGCGCACGCACTCTAACTTGCTGAGCCTTTCCGATGCCGAGATTCAGGCGGATTTGCTCGACAACAACGGGCTGATTGGCGACCTCTTTGGTGTGGACTCGAAGCCCTACTTTAGGCCGCCGTTCGGCAACTATGACGACCGAGTAGCCGCGGCAGCCGCCTCCGTGGGGTTCACTGTTCCTGTCCTCTGGAACGGAACGCTCTCCGACTCTGGTGAGATTCCACCAGAGACCCTGATGTCATTTGCCGATCGCTATATGCGCCGCTCCAACATCCTTCTCGGCCATGCGAACTTCTGGCCGGTAACAAGCCTGTTTCCTCGCCTTGTGGGCATTCTCGAAGACCGAAACCTCATGACCGTCACCCTTAACGATGTCTTCGGAGCGTAAGCACATGACAACTTCTCAGCGCCCACGAGCACTCGTCATTGCTCTTGTCGCCATCGGCGGAGTCGTCGTGGGTGCCGCTGCCATGTTTGGTGCCCTCACACTCATCACTGGGGACCTCCCCGTGCCTTTCGCCTCCGCCACCCCCACTCCGAGCGTCACGCCCCAAGCGTTACCCGGCACGGCGTGGGCTGAAGCCACCGCTACCGCACTGCCCGTCTCTGTGGTGGCGCCGGGAACGACGCTCAGCCTCGGTGACCCGGCACAGATTGAACTCGCGCTGGGGAAGGGCCGGTCTGCGTTGATTAGCGTCACTCCCGGCGCACCCACGCTCGCTTCCGAATCCGACCTTGCCATCCTTCGCAAGGTCACACCCCAGTTGGCGGGGATGTCGGTGTATTACCTGCCCCTCACAGTCACCAAGGTCGCCGGCGATTCCCTCGCGGGAGTGCAACTCTCGACCGTGATGTATGGTGTTACCGCCACAACAGTGCCGCTGCAGCAACTGACACTCGTCGATTGGCGAGCATGTTCCGGGGGTCCATTGCCCGTCACCATCGATGACCCGGGCACCGAGGTGACACTGTGCTTTGCTGCGGCATCGGCGGATGCTTCACACCCCGCTGTTGGCCTGGAATTTTCGCAGCCGGGCGGGCCCTACGACGCCGGGACGGGCACCGCTGTTAGTTGGCTTCCTCGCTAGTAACGTCCTCGTCACACCGAGGAGCGCAGCGACATATGCTGACGTTATGACCTCGGGGACTCTAGAGCAACAAACAATGACCTACGCGCTGACGGCTGTGCGTTCCGGTCCAGACGCATCGACCGCGAGCGCTGGCGGCGCCCGAATCACTCTCGACACCAGCGTGAGCGGAAATCCTGAGGCCTTGAACCCGATGGAGCTGCTCATGTCTCCGCTGGGAGCCTGTTTTTTGAAGGGCATTGAGCGCTTCGCCCCCACGCTTGAGTTTTCGTTCTCCGCCGCCGAGGTGCGCATCACCGCCGAACGACCCGTCAACGAGGCGCGCGTGGCACGCATCGACTACGAGATTGTTGTCGCAACCAACGAAGACGATCGCCGCCTCGAACTCCTGCACAAGAACCTGCTGACATTCGGAACGATGTATAACACCATCTCTCCCGGCACGCCCATCAACGGAACTCTCCGCCGGGCCTAAGGCACCGACAGATCCGGGCGAGTTCTAGCGTGCGTCGATCTCGGCGATGAGTGCCTCAATCTTGGCGCGAATCTCGTCGCGAATGGGGCGGACAGCATCGGGGCCCTGTCCTGCGGGATCATCGAGGGGCCAATCCCGGTAAATGCGACCCGGAAAGAACGGGCACTCGTCGCCGCAACCCATGGTGATGACATAGTCGGCCTGCTGGACGGCCGCGTCGGTGAGGACCTTGGGCGCATTGTTGGCGATATCGATTCCCTCTTCGGCCATCACGGAGATGGCGGAAGGATTGATCTGATCTTTGGGCTCGGTGCCGGCTGAGAGCACCTGCACGCGATCACCGGCCAAGTGCTGGAGGTAGCCGGCGGCCATCTGCGAGCGTCCGGCGTTGTGCACACAGACGAACAGAACGGTTGCGGAGTAGCTCGATTCCTCGCTCATGCACTCATTCTTGCAGACAATCTAGACGCCCCCACCGCCACCACCGCCGCCGCCACCGCCGGAAAATCCGCCGCCGGAAGAACCACCGAATGACGAACTGGTGCCGGAGCTGGCCCACGATGTGGAAACCGATGATGAGAAGTCCGTGAGGAAAGCCGAAAACAGCAGCAGTTGACCGGGGCTGTTCCCCAGGTACCAGGTGGGCTCTTGTGCACTCTCCTCGTAGAGGTGACTCAGAACGGCCGACCATTCCTTTGCCAGCCCAAAGATGATGGCGTACGGCAAGACGTGCTCGGTGAGCGAAAGCATGGTTTTCGCGTTTCCCACCGCCACCGGCTTGCGCAGAGCCCCCTGAGGGCTCTGCAACACGCGAAGGCGGTCTTTCTCAGCCAGGCGAATGTAGTCGCGCAGACCGAGTAGTTTGTCGCGCTCAAGCGCACCCGCCTCGGTGAGCGGGGTGACCTTCCGCAGGATGAGGATGCCGGGCACGACACACACCCAGAACAGCCCGATTGACAGCGGCGGAATGGCGCCGCCCAGACCGAGCCCCATCAGCTGAAGGCTTGACCAGCCCATGACGAGGGCTCCCACAGTGGTTGCGGCGATAAGCACGCCACGAAGTGCGGCGCCCTTCTGCACGCGCAGCCCTGTTGCTAAGGCCTGGCGATCAATCTCGCGCTGGAGTTTCGACAGACGTCGGTATCGGGACGTGTCCGGTGTGAGCGTGCTCACCTGCGTTCCCGCCGAGACGCTCTCCCCGAAAAACGCGGTCAGGATATCGGCATCGCCATCGCTCGCGGCCTTCGCGGTGCGTTCGAAGATGAACCCGCGCTTGCTCCGACCCGACTCATCTGCCGGACTAATGATGACCAAGCCCCGCACCGCAGCATCGATGAGTGCCGCTGGAAAAGCGCGTCGCTTCTGTCCGATGATGTTCGCTGCCAGGAGCGGGGTCATCTGAGGATCGGCAGCGTACTCGGGAATGATGATTCCGCGGCCGCGGTGGTTACGCCAGTAGGTGAGGCGCAAGACGAGTCCGGCTATGAGACCGCCGAGGAAGAGTAAGACGGAAAGCCAGAAAATCCATCCGGCGATGTCGGAAAACATGTCGGTGGACGGCATCACAAAGGTGTCGGCCGCAAACCCGACTGCCAGTGTCAGATTCTCATAGGCCAGCAGGTCGGTGGCTTCGAACGTGAGGACGGTATCCCCCGCTTCGTTGGTCGCCAGGGTTTTCGTAACGCACGCGGTGTCCGTGCCCTCGGCGCCCTGGTAGCACGCGCTATCGCCGGTGAGTGAATTGACGAGGTCACTCGGAATGATGACCGATGCGCTCACCGAACCAAAAGGTTGGGCCCAACCCGTGCCGTTGACGTCCCAGTAGAACTCCTGCGCTGCGCCGCCGCCGCTCGGCTCAAAGATGACGTTTTGTTCCCGATATTCGAACACGTAGGTCTGGGCACCGTGGACAAAATCGGGGGCGGCCACCGTGACCTCCAAGAACCCGCCGCTCTCGTTCGTGTCGAAGTCACGGGCAATTCCGTCGCCGTCCGTCACACTCACGAGTTCGAGGCCGACAGGCCTGTCGTGAGCGCTCGTGGGGATGGCGCGAATGATGCCGTGGTTCTGATCAGTCTCGGGAAATTGAGCAACGAGGGTCTCGACCACGCGAATCTGCGACCCGCCCGAAGCAGCGCGACTGAGTTCGTACGTCGCCGTCATCGAGTCGAAGGTGAAGTCGTCGACGCCTGCCTCGGCAGGTGCCGCCACCGAGATCCCGAGCGTGACAAGGAGGGTAAAAACTACCGCGAATACCGAGGCGAGGCGTCGTTTCATGTGCCCAGACTACTTCTGAGGCCGAGCGTGCTGCGCCCACTCCTTGACCCACTCGGGGATGCCCTCGGGTCCCGGCACGTCGCCGAACAACTCGACGAGTTCGGCGTGGTCGACCGATCCGCCGGTGCGCTTGAGGAATCGCGACCTCACAATCGCTCGCGCGTGAACCGCGCCGTTGCGCACAAAGGTTTGCTCGAGAAAACCCCAGCGATCGTCAAAGCCCAGGATGCGCGTGTGGACCTCGAAGGTCTGCCACGGATTCAGCGAGCGATAGTAGGAGATGGTCTGACCCGCGAGCACCGGATACCAGCCCGCGCCGACGATGCGCGACCACGTTCCCGATCGCATCATGAGGTCCATGCGTCCCAAGTCCATGATTGACAGATACTTGCCGTTGTTCATGTGCCAGAGCGTGTCGAGGTCACTGGGCCAAACCCGAAACGGAGTTACGGCGGTGTCTTGAGGTGCCAGTCGCGTTCGAAAGCGGCTCCGCAGATAGAGCCACACGACACGAAGATACAAATTCACAGTGCCATTCTCCCTGAGCGGTAGGTTGCAAACGCAGCGTTAGAGCGGAAGCGTCAGCACGCCGATCCAGGCGGCGGCAAATGCCAGCAACAAGAGTGCGATGTTAATCGGCAGGCTTTTGGCGTCCTTCATCTGCATGTGGACGCCAATGGCGACGGCCTGAACAAGTACGAGGCCGACGGCGGCGAGCGGTGCCAGAAGCACGGCAGTGTTCATGAGGGGCGGAAGGATGAGTCCCGCGGCTCCGAGGATCTCAACGAGTCCGACCAGCTTGACCACTGCCGGATTCGCACCGCGCACCCAGTGCATGCCCGCGTCTTCGAGCTGAGCCCGTGTGCGAATAACCTTCGTGCCGCCGACGAGCAGATAAACCAGTGCGAGAATTCCGGCAACAACCCAGTAAGCGATGATCACTGAATGAGCCTAGCCGCAGTCACGTGCGGGCCGGCGTCCGCTCCTCTAGGCCCCACGGCTGGCCGAACCCGCCCTCGGATTCGGGCCGCGCCATGAGGTCGAGATAGGGCTTCGCGTCAAAGACTTCGGGCCCGCAGACACCGGAACCTGTCCACATTCCGGTGGCCAAAAGTTCGAGCGCCACAACGGGGTTGAGTGCCGTCTGCCACACAACGCACTGGCTCTCATACTCGGCCATCGTCCACGCGTTGTCGCTGACGTGATACAGGTAGACCTCACGAGGATTTCCGTCGAGACCGGTTCCCGTGACCCACATTCCCGCGCAGGTCTTTCCGCGCATGCGCGGTCCGAGCGTTGCCGGATCAGGCAGTGCTGCGGCTACGACGTCACGGGGAGCCACTTCGACGGGTCCGCTAGCGCTGCGAACGCGCAGCGGAGTCGTGGAATCGAGGTGCAGCTGGTGCAGGGTCTTGAGTACACCGATGAACTCGTTGCCGAGACCGTACTTGAAGGTCACACGCTGCGCGTCAAGCCAACGCGGCATCATGAGCACTTCTTCGTGCTCCACATTCACGCACTCAACCGGTCCAATTCCCTCGGGAAAGTCGAAGACCTCGGGTTCGCTAAAGGGTGGAGTGGTAAACCAACCCTTGTCCTTCTCCCAAATCACCGGCGGATTGAGGCACTCCTCAATCGTGGTCCAGATGCTAAAGCTCGGGGCAAAGATCTCATTTCCGTCATCGTCGACGACGACGAGGTTTGCCCCATCACGCGTGCCGAGTTCGTGGACGCTGCTGAACAGGTGGTCGACGGCATAGCGCGCAAACACGTTTGACAATCCCGGTTCAACCCCCATGCCGACGAGTGCCAGGCGGCCGGCATCCTTCCACTGTCCGTCGGCCGCGAACTGCGCGTCACCGAGTTTGACGTGGGTCTTCGTGTACGGGTCTGTGGGGTGAGGCTCAGAGAGCGTCATCGCCATGTCGAGGTAGTCGGCCGATGCGGCGAGCGCACCGGCAAATACCGTCGGCACAAACTTGGGCTCAACCGCGTTCATGACGTGCGTCACACCGTGGCGACGAGCCACGTCGGCCACGCTCTCAGCGCTGGAGGCATCAATCGCATCGGCCACAAAACGTGCCGCCACCTCGTCCCCGTGCTTGGCACGAATCCACGCGATCGTTCGCTCTGCGCGCGCCGGGTCGTAGTCGGTGACAACGGTCAGTTCCCAAAACGAGCGACGAGCAAGTATTTTGGCCACGGCGTCGCCCACGCCACCGGCGCCCACAATGAGAATTCGCATATCTCGACGCTACTGGGAACCACCGTCGTTCGCGACGAGATTCGCGCCAAGTAGGCTAATTTCATGCGTCGCCTGCTCTCGCTCCTGGGACCGGCGCTTGTTGCGGGTGTTGCCTATCTCGACCCGGGCAATGTGGCGAGTAACATCTCGGCCGGTGCGAAGTTCGGCTTTCTGCTGCTCTGGGTGGTCGTTCTGGGCAACCTCATCGCGTGGCTCGTTCAATACCTCTCGGCCAAACTCGGCATCGTCACGGGCAAGAGTCTCCCCCAACTCATCGGCGAGCGCATTACCAACAAATGGGGTCGACGCGCGTTCTGGGTGCAGGCCGAGCTCGTGGCTATGGCCACCGATCTCGCCGAAGTTCTCGGGGGTGCGATCGCGCTCTCCCTTCTGTTTGGCATCCCGCTTGTTTGGGGCGGGCTCATCACCGGCGCCCTCTCCATTGCCCTCCTCTCGCTGCACAGTCGCGCGGGTGGCAAAATCTTCGAGCGCACCATCATCGGCATGCTGGTGATTACCGCGGTTGGCTTCGTCATCGGGGTCATTGTTTCTCCGCCGAATCCCGGCGAAATGGCCGCGGGGCTGGTTCCCGGGTTTGATGGGGTGACGTCGGTTCTCTTGGCCGCATCCATCTTGGGTGCCACCGTCATGCCCCACGCCGTCTATGCCCACTCAGGATTGACCCGGGACCGATTTGGGCTGGTGGAGGCCGGAGCCCGGCGACGCCAGATACTTCGGGCCACCCGCTGGGATGTCACTATTGCCTTGGTCGTCGCCGGTGCGGTGAACATCGCCATTCTTGTGGTGGGCGCCGGACTCCGGGGAAATCCCGCAATCGACGACATTTTTTCGGCCTACGCGGGCATCTCGCTGGCACTGGGTTCGACGATTGCCGTGTTCTTCGGAATTGCGCTCTTGGCGTCGGGGCTCGCCTCGACGTCGGTCGGCGCTTATGCGGGAGGCGAGATTATGAGTGGCCTGCTCAATATTCGCGTTCCTCTACTCTGGCGCCGTGTCATCTCGCTTATTCCCGCCATAGTGATCTTGGCCGTGGGCATCAATCCCCTCCTCGTGCTCATCGTCAGCCAGGTCGTGCTGTCGTTCGGAATCCCTTTCGCGTTGATCCCGCTGATCGCGTTGACGCGCAACCGCGCTTTGATGGGTGACGGCACCAACTCACGCGGCACAACGGCGTTGGCGATAACTGCGGCGACGCTCATCATCGCCCTCAATATGGCACTGATCGTGATGTCTTTCTCCGGCCTCACCTAGGCGCCACCCTCTGCGCCGCTCTGTGCCGGCGCACGCAAACGGGGCGCCACCCTCGAAAGGATGACGCCCCGCGTGAGGTGCGATGTGCTACTTGAGGACAACCGTTGCGCCGGCGGCCTCGAGGGCCTCCTTGGCCTTGTCGGCAACATCCTTCTTGGCGCCCTCGAGGAGGGTCGAAGGTGCTCCGTCAACGAGTGCCTTTGCCTCGCCGAGACCCAGGTTGGTCAGCGTGCGGACCTCCTTGATAACGGCAATCTTGTTGGCGCCAGCGGCCTCGAGAACAACGTCGAATGCGTCCTTCTCTTCGGCAGCCTCTGCGCCAGCTCCGCCACCGGCGGGGGCAGCTGCTGCAACGGCAACGGGTGCAGCGGCGGTGACCTCGAAGGTCTCCTCAAACGACTTCACGAACTCAGAAAGCTCGATCAGCGAGAGGCCCTTGAACTGCTCAATGAGCTCTTCAGTGCTGAGCTTGGCCATGATTTTCTCCTTGTTGTTGGGGGTTTACGTGATGCGGGCTGAATTAGCCAGCGGTCTCTTGCTTCTGACGCAGCGCATCGACCGTACGAACGGTCTTTGACAGCGGTGCGTTGAAGAGGGCAGCGGCGCTGAACAGCGAAGCCTTGGCGGCACCGGCAAACTTGGCCAGCAGCACCTCCCGGCTTTCGAGGTCAGCAAGCTTTCCTACCTCAGCTGCATCAATGGGCTTGCTATCGAAATAGCCGCCCTTGATAACGAGCAGAGGATTGGCCTTGGCAAAGTTGCGCAGAGCCTTGGCAACGGCGACAGTGTCACCGTGCACGAAAGCGATGGCCGACGGGCCTACGAAGTGCTCGTCGAGTCCGACAATTCCTGCCTTACCGGCAGCAATCTTGATCAGCGTGTTCTTTGCCACAGCGTATGTCGCGTGCTCACTAATGGATCGGCGCAGCTCCTTGAGCTGAGCCACCGTGAGTCCGCGGTACTCGGTGAGCAGTAAGCCGGCTGAGCTCTGGAATTTCTCCGTGAGTTCGGCCAGCGAAGCTTCCTTGTTCGCCATGGCGCTCCTTGTGGTCTCTTCGCGCATCCCGGATGGGATGCGGTCACACCAAACGCGGTTTCGCCCCAACAAAAAAGCTCCGGCGCAGGACCGGAGCAAACGTGCACAGCACAGTTGATCTAAGTAACCTGCGCGGGCCTTCGCTGTTGCGAAACTTCGTGAGCCGTCACAACCGAAATCGTGCGACTCAGACCAGCGGTCTTTGGTATACCTAGGCTACGGCAGCCGAGCAGTGCTGGCAAATCCCGCCCGTCAGTCAAGGGCTCATTTCTGCACCGGTAGGCTGGAACACGAGACATTCGCGTCCCCCGTTGAGGTGACGCGCCCCTAAAGAAGAGTGAGACCCTTCGTGAATGCTGTTGTGACGTTAACCCCTGGACCGGTGCTTGACCGCACCTACCTGCTGTCTGAAGACCTGTCGCCGGGCAAGGTGAATCGTGCCCTCGAGGTGCACGAATACATGAGCGGCAAGGGCCTGAACGTGGCCCGGACCCTGCACTTGGCGAAGCACCCCGTTGCGGCAATCTTGCCGATCGGCATGCAAGACCAGTACCTGCTGTTCTCCACGCCCTTCCCTCAGATTCTGCGCATCATGCCCGTGCAGGGTCGCGTACGCGTGAACACCACCGTGGTCGAGAGTGGCGGACGCACCACCAACATCAACCAGAACCCCATCCCCATGTCTGATGAGGACTGGTCGAACGTTGTTGAGCTCACCCTGGAGCAGGTGAGCGACATGAACGCCGACTGGCTCGTCGTTTCGGGCATGCACCCCAAAATGACCGCGACGGGTAACCCCATCGATCTGAGCGAGCTGTACGTTCGGGCGCGCGAGATGGGCGCCCGTGTGGGACTCGACACTTCTGGTCCCGAATTGAAGCACTGGGCCCGAAGTGGCTTCGTCAACCTGATCAAGCCCAACGCAGATGAACTCGCCTCCCTCGTGGGGCGTGAGCTCGTCACACTCGGCGATGCCATTGATGCCGGCCACGAACTTATTGCGGGCGGAATTGAAATCGCGCTCATCAGCCTCGGCGGCGACGGTGCACTCGGCGTCACGTCAGACGAGGTCGTGTGGGCCCGAGCCACAGCTCCCGCGGTGATCAACACCACCGGCGCGGGCGATGCTTTCCTTGCGGGATTCCTGAGCCAGGTGATTTCTCGCGATGCCGAACACCACGCCGGCGGAGCGCTGCCCCAACTAGATTTGCGCGCGGGACTGTCCACCGCGTGTTCGTGGGGTGCCCTCGCGGTGTCCCTTCCCACGACCCTGATCTCGTCGTTTGCCAGCGCACCGACGGCCGAGATTCGGGAAATCGACCGCAACTACCGGTTGACCGAGGGCGCGCACGTTCGGTATTAGGCCGCCTGAAGCGTGACCGTGAACACGGTCTTGCCTGTGCGCGAGGTAACGCCGACCTTCCCGCCGTGGGCGGTGACAACCGCGTGCACAATCGCGAGACCCAAGCCCGTGGTTCCCGTTGCCCGCGCACGTGAGGCGTCACCGCGCGTAAACCGCTCGAAGAGTGTGGCGAGGTCCTTCCGCGGAATGCCCGGGCCGTTGTCGGTAACCACGAGATCGACCTGTTCTCCTCGAGGCTCAATACCCACCGTCACGACTGTTCCCGCCGGGGTGTGGACTCGCGCGTTGGCCAACAGGTTGACCACCACCTGATGGATGCGCGGTGCATCGCCGATGATGAATACCTGCTCGTCAGGCATGCTCATGCGCCAGTCGTGGTCTGGACCGGCCGCGTGGGCATCTCCTACCGCGTCAATCACGATGCGGCTCAGGTCCACGCGCTCGTGCTTGAGTTCGCGGCCCTCGTCGAGTCGTGCCAGTAACAGCAGGTCTTCCACGAGACCCGTCATGCGCTCGGCCTCGGATTCGATGCGCCCCAGCGAATGGCGCACCTCGTCGGGCATCTTCTGTCCCCCGCGGCGCGTCAGTTCGGCATAGCCACGGATGGAGGCGAGTGGGGTGCGAAGCTCGTGGCTGGCGTCGGCAACGAACCGACGAACCTTGTCTTCGCTCTCCCTGCGGGCAATCAGCGACCGATCGACGTGACCCAGCATCGCGTTCATGGCCGCACCCACCTGGCCCACCTCGGTTCTCGGGTCGGTGTCTTCCGCAGCAATGCGCTCGGTAATCGTGACGTTGCCCGACGCGAGTGGCAACTGCGACACACGAGTGGCCGTATCGGCAACTCGTTCGAGTGACCGCAGTTCCCAACGAACCACGAACCGGCCCGCCGCGATAGCCGCGCCCACGGCGACGATGGTCACAATGAGGATGATCACGATGAGTCGCGTCGTTGCCGCGTTGACCTCTTCGAGGGGAAGGCCAATGATGAGCAGTTGGGTTCCTGACGTTGCCGAAACGGCCCGAAAGGTGCCTTCGCCGCGTGTCTCCAAGGTGAAGGGGCGCCCCGAATCGCGTTCGGCCTGCAGGACATCGTTGATACTCAGGGTGCCGGCGGGCACGATCTGCGGGTTTCCTCGACGGTCGAGGATTCCGGTAGTGAGATTTCCCGAGGCATCGGCCACGGCCACCAGCATGCCCGCGGACTGTCCAGGCGCCCGCAGTACGCCCTGCGTATTGTCGTTGTCGCGGTCGCGATCTGGCTTGCCCTGACCGTCGCGGTTGGGATCTACCGCAGCCTGAGACCGCTCGAGCGCATAAGCCAACTGTGCGTCGAGGCGATCGGTGAGAAACGACCTCAGCGCAAAAACACTCACCAGGCCGATCAGAATACTGGCCACTACAAGAAGCGTCGCCACGGTCACCGTGAGGCGACGACGGAGCGTCCACGGAGCGCGGCGAGACCGCCGGTCGGCGGCTTCTGCCCGCCCCGGGGGTTGTTTATCTGATGTCTTGTGCGTCTCCGGCACGGTTATCCACCCGGCTTGAGCATGTATCCCGCACCACGAACGGTGTGAATCATGGCGATGCCCTCGGCGTCAATCTTCTTGCGCAGGTAAGAAATGTAGATCTCAACCACGCTCGAACGGCCACCGAAGTCGTAACTCCACACACGGTCAAGAATCTGTGACTTGCTCAGCACCCGACGCGGATTACGCATCATGTAGCGCAACAGTTCGAACTCCGTTGCCGTGAGATCGATGGCGCGGCCTGCGCGGAAGACCTCGTGGCTCTCCTCGTTGAGTTCTAGGTCGCCGACAGAAATGATGGGCGACTCGTTGGCGTCGACCACCAGAGTGGATCGTCGAATCAGGCCGCGCACGCGCGCCACCACCTCTTCGAGGCTGAAGGGTTTCGTCACGTAGTCGTCGCCACCGGCGGTGAGGCCGGCGATGCGATCTTCGAGTGCGTCCTTAGCCGTGAGGAAAAGAACGGGAGTGGTGTTGCCGTCGGCGCGGATGCGCTGCATCAGTGCAAGGCCATCGAAATCGGGGAGCATGATGTCGAGCACCGCTGCGTCCGGCCGAAACTCGCGCGCGACCTTGACCGCGGTGAGACCGTCACCGGCCGTGCGAACGTCCCAGCCCTCGAGCTTGAAGGCCATCTGCAGCAGTTCGGCGAGCGACGTCTCGTCGTCGACAACGAGCACGCGAACGGGTGAACCGTCCGGGCGTGTGATGCGGGGAGTGGGGTCTGCGGAGTCTGGGCTCACACTCCAAGTATCCACGTGTACCTATGTGTTTGCTATGAAATGCCGGTGAATGCCGACAGTCCGCGAACATCGTCGTGAGTGTCGTCCGCTCACGACAGAATGAACGTATGACCGTTGCCCTGACGTATCGCGACCGCATGCTGACCGACGGCACCGATAAGGGCGAGTGGATGCGGGTTCGCGCCACCGGTATCACCGCGACCGACGTGGCCCGGCTCTCGTCACCCTCGGCCATTCCGCAGGCCGCTCACGAAAAACTGCACGGCTCGTCGTTCACCGGCAACGCCTACACGCGCCACGGCCTCGAGCGAGAGCCCGTGATTGCCGCCTGGGTCCTGGAGAACTTTGGCATCACGTCGAATCAGGGTCTGTTTCACGCGGCCGAAGATCGTCGCCACCTCGCCACACCGGATGGCATTGGCGAACTGGCGGAAGGTCTTGTGCTGGCCGAGATCAAAACGTCAGGAAAGCCCCTGGACGAGATTCCGGCCAACTACATGCGCCAAATTCACTGGCAGCAATACGTGCTCGGTGCCGAGCGCACGCTCTTCGTGTGGGAGCAACACAAAGACTTCGTTCCACTCCACAGCGAACCGCGCATCCAGTGGATAGAACGCGACGATGCCGCCATCGACGACGTGCTGAAGCGCGCCGGTGCGCTCATCGCCGAGATCGTGCGGTTGCGCCAAGTATCGGCTTAATCGGCATCCGCCTCTCCGGAACCGGCCTCACGCACCGCCGGAGCGCAGACTAACCGCGCGGCGCGTCTGCTAACGCGGCCAGAACCGCGTCGTTTGCCTCGGCGTCGCCGATCGTGATGCGTATGCCTTGGCCCGCAAAGGGGCGGGCGATGATTCCCCGCGACGTCAGATGAGCTGAAACGGCCTCCGTGTTGTCGCCCAGTTGCAGCCACGTGAAGTTGGCCTGCGACGGCGTGACGTGCCAACCTTGGGCCGCGAGCTCGGCCTCGACACGCGTGCGCTCCGCAATCAGAACGTCGATCCGCGCTTGGAGCTCGTCTTCAGCCGCCAACGAAGCCACACCCGCTGCCTGGGCCACGTCGGTCACCGCAAACGGCATGGCGACTTTGCGCAAGCCCTCCTGAATCTTCTCCCGCGCGATGGCGTATCCGAGGCGCAGCCCCGCAAGCCCGTAGGCCTTCGAGAAGGTGTGCAGCACGGCCACATTGGGGAACTCGCGAAAAAGGTCGATGCCGCGAGCAGCCGCGGGGTCGTTTTGGAAGTGCACGTACGCCTCGTCGACGACCACGAGCACGCGAGCGGGAACCTGCGAGATGAACTCGCGTAGCTCGTCGTGGCCGACGGTCGGTCCCGTGGGGTTGTTGGGCGTGCACACAAAGATCACGCGCGTCTTGTCGGTGATGGCGGCCAGCATGGCGGGCAAATCGTGTCGAAGTTCCGAGGTGAGCGGCACCTGCACGGGGGTTGCCCCGGCGCCTCGAACCAGAATCGGGTAGGCCTCGAACGACCGCCAGGCATACATGACCTCGTCGCCAGCGCCAGCAAAAGCACGAATGAGCTGGGCGGCCACCTCCACGGATCCGCCGCCAAAGGCGATCTCGTTTTCGGCAACACCGTAGCGTTCAGCCAGCAGACGCGTGAGTTCGGGTGCCGCCATGTTGGGGTAACGGTGCATGTTCGACACGGCATCGGCCATCGCAGCAATCACCGAGGGAAGCGGTGGGTACGGGTTCTCGTTCGACGAGAGCTTGTGCACGGGGCCGTCCCAGCCGTCCACACTCGACTTGCCCGGCTTGTATACGGGAATCGACTGGATGTGCGGTGGCTGTTCAATCACCCTTCGAGGATACGCGGTGAACGGCCGTGTTCGTCAGTCGGCAAGGCGGCGCACGCGCAGGTAGTCGTCGTCTATGACATCGCCCACCCGATAAATTTTGTCCGCGACAATGGCGAATCCCGACTTCTCGTAAAACGCGTTGGCGCGCGCATTGAGCTGGTTGACGGTGAGCCATGCCGTCTCCATGCCGCGCTCACCCATGGCACCGAGTGCCTGATCGAGCAGCCCGTGCGAAATGCCCACCCCGTGAAACTCGGGATGAACATACAGCTTGCTGAGTTCGGCCGCCCGGGCAAGATCACTCAGGTGTTCGCGCACGATGGGATCGGTTGCTTCCCGATAGTCGACCATGCCGTATCCGATGATGCTCCCAGCCATGTCTGCCAACGTGAGGTGATAATCGTCCGACGTGGCGTACTCGGAGAATCGCTCGGGCGAGAGCACGCGTTCTAAGTGCCGGGCGATGTTCTCCGGCGTGTGGTAGCTCGGGCAGGCCAAGGGAAACGTGAGTGCCGCCAGGGTGGCGAGCGCCTGGGCATCATCCGCGGTGGCCAGGCGCAACTGAATCTCCACGGTCACAGCCTAGGGTCACGGGTGCGGCCGCAACGAGAAAGGGCCCGCCGAGTGGCGGACCCTTTCTTGCTCTGGAGGAAATGCACGGTGTGCTTCTCGCCAGTGAGGTTCGTTAGAACGACTGCACGTCGAGAGGAATGCCGGGGCCGAACGTGGTCGACACCGCACCCTTCTGGACGTAACGGCCCTTGGACGATGACGGCTTGAGGCGAACAATCTCCTCGAGCGCGGTCGCGATGTTCTCGTTGAGCTGGTCTGCCGAGAAGCTGGCCTTGCCCACAATGAAGTGAACGTTGGAGTGCTTGTCGACCTTGAACTCAATCTTTCCGCCCTTGATGTCGGATACGGCCTTGGCCACATCCGGCGTCACGGTGCCCGTCTTGGGGTTGGGCATGAGGTTACGGGGACCGAGCACCTTACCGAGGCGACCCACCTTGCCCATGAGCTCAGGAGTCGATACGGCTGCGTCAAACGCGGTGTAGCCGTTGGCGATCTTCTCAATGAGTTCGTCGCCACCCACCTCGTCGGC